>JAKAKQ010000250.1 GCA_021813425.1 Nitrospirota bacterium | reverse complement strand
AGCCTGTGATGCAGCAAAGCGCGCGATCGGCACCCTGTAAGGTGAACAGCTCACGTAATCAAGTCCTATCTGGTGACAGAACTCAACGGATTTGGGCTCCCCTCCGTGCTCTCCGCATATGCCCATCTTAAGGTCTTTCTTGACCTTCCTGCCCTTTTCAACTGCCGTGCGCATGAAGGCGCCTACGCCGTTTTGATCTATTGTAATAAAAGGGTCATCCTTTAGCACGCCGTTTTCGACATAGAACGGCAGGAACCTTCCTGCATCGTCCCTTGAAAGACCGTAAACAGTCTGTGTAAGGTCATTGGTGCCAAAGGAATAGAAGTCGGCTTGTGCTGCTATCTCATCAGAGGTCACACACGCACGCGGCAGCTCTATCATCGTACCTACAGTATAAGGCACTTTCACCTTATGTTCCTTCAGTACCCTTTGCGCGGTTGAAACGGTTATCTCTCTCATCATTGCAAGTTCATTAACATGGCCGACGAGGGGTATCATTATCTCAGGGATGACCTTTATCTTCTGTTTTGCAAGCTCGCATGCAGCCTCCATGATGGCCTGCACCTGCATTTCATATATTTCGGGGTAAGTAACACCGAGGCGGCACCCGCGGTGACCCAACATTGGGTTGAACTCATGCAGGGATTTATTCTTGGTGTTCAACTGCTCAAACGGCACTCCCATGTCATCTGACAGTTCCTGCAGTTCCTTATCAGTATGCGGCAGAAACTCATGGAGCGGCGGATCAAGCAGCCTTACCGTTACCGGCAGTCCGTTCATTGCCTTGAATATGCCGAGGAAGTCTTCTTTCTGGAATGGAAGGAGCTTGGCAAGCGCCTTTTTCCTTCCTTCCAGGGTTTCTGAAAGTATCATCTCTCTTACAGCCTTTATCCTGTCAGGGCCGAAGAACATATGTTCAGTCCTGCAAAGACCTATTCCTTCAGCCCCAAAGCCCCTTGCCACTGTTGCGTCGTTTGGTGCATCCGCATTTGTCCTGACCTTTAATGTCCTGAACAGGTCAGCCCATTTCATCAGTTCCTTATACCATGGATTACGGTCGGGGTCAGCAGGCAGCAGATCAAGCTTTCCTTCATATACCCTGCCCTTTGTTCCGTTAAGCGTTATCCAGTCACCCTCTTTCAGTATTCTCCCGTTTACGCGGACTTCTTTCTTTTGAATGTTTATATCAAGGGCAGAACATCCTACTATGCAGCATTTCCCCCATCCTCTTGCAACAAGCGCAGCATGGCTTGTCATTCCACCTTTTGCAGTAAGGATCGCCTGCGCAGCATGCATCCCATGGACATCCTCAGGAGAAGTTTCATTTCTTACAAGTATTACCTTCTCTCCTTTCTTTGCCAATGCCTCTGCATCATCGGCTGTAAGCACTATCCTTCCGATAGCGCCACCCGGTCCTGCAGGAAGACCCTTTGCAAGCTCAACAGCCTTCTTTTCAGCAACAGGCGCTACGCTCGGATGCAGGAGTTCATCTATCTGATCCGGTTTGACACGCAGGAGAGCGGTCTCTTTTGTTATCAGCTTTGATTTTGCCATTTCAACAGCCATGCGTATTGCAGCCTGTCCATTACGTTTTCCGACCCTTGTCTGGAGCATCCACAGTCTTCCGTCTTCAATCGTAAATTCGATATCCTGCATGTCTGTGTAATGTTTCTCGAGCTTCTTCTGTATTGCAAACAGTTCCTTATACAATCCCGGCATTGCTTCTTCGAGTGAATGAAGATGTGCTGTATCTTCGGTCTTTCCGGCTTTGTTGACAGGATTGGGTGTCCTTATACCAGCAACAACATCCTCTCCCTGTGCATTAGGCAGCCATTCACCAAAGAACATATCTTCTCCGGTTGCCGGGTTACGCGTGAAGGCAACACCTGTAGCTGAATTATCACCTGTATTTCCAAAGACCATGGACTGCACATTTACAGCCGTACCCCATTCCCCGGGGATCTTCTCAATTCTCCTGTAGGAAACAGCGCGCCTGCCCATCCACGACTGGAAAACAGCTCCTATCCCTCCCCATAACTGATCGTGAGGGGTATCAGGAAAGTCTTTCTTCAATGTATGTTTTATTATCACCTTGAATTCATCACAGAGTATCTTCAGGTCATTAACGGTCAGATCAGTATCGCTCTTATATCCCTTTTCCTTCTTTATCCTCTCCATTGCATGTTCAAGTTTATGACGTATGCCTCCACTTTCATCAGGCTCTATTCCAGCGGCTTTTTCCATAACAACATCCGAATACATCATGAGCAGGCGGCGGTAAGCATCATATACAAAACGCTCGTTATTTGTCTTCTTTGTAAGACCCGGGATCGTCTTTGATGTAAGACCGATATTCAACACAGTCTCCATCATGCCGGGCATCGAACTGCGCGCCCCTGAACGGACTGAAACAAGAAGCGGATCATTTGGGTCGCCAAACTTCTTGCCCATGATTTTTTCGACTCTTACAAGCTCAGCATCTACCTGACCCTTAAGTTCCTGAGGGTATTTTCTGTTATTTTTATAGTAAAGAGTACAGACCTCTGTGGTTATCGTAAATCCGGGAGGGACAGGGATCCCGAGGTTTGTCATCTCTGCTAAGTTAGCCCCCTTGCCTCCCAGGAGATTCTTCATTTCAGACTTTCCATCAGCCTTTCCGCTCCCGAAAAAGTAAACATATTTTATAGATTTCTTCGCCATTAGATACCTCCGGATGATTAAATTTACGGCTAAATAGAGTAACTCACACACACTGAAAAATTCAATATATACTTATGACGTTTATAAGCCTATTAACAATTAAAATAATCCGGCAACAATCCTGAATTTTGCTTGCACTTCATCACAAAAAATGATAGTTTTTTAAGTAAGGAGCCGTTATCATGAAGCGTTATTTTATCTTTATTATCCTGTCTGTTTTTCTCATGTCATGTGCACATGTAATCTCTAAAGAGGCTGTGGAAAGGGCTGCAAAGGATATTCCATTCAATACGATCCGCAACAATACCGATGCCTATATCAACAAAACATTCATACTGGGAGGCACAATAGTCGAAACAAAAAACACAAAGGAAGGCACTGAAATCGAGGTCGTACAGGTGCCTGTCGACAGGTACGGATACCTGATAGACAGGGATATGTCAGAGGGCAGGTTCATTATAATAACTTCAAGACATCTCGATCCTGCTATCTACAGAAACGAAAGGAGCATAACCTTTGCCGGCAGGTTGACCGGGAGCAGGAAGAAAATACTCGGAGAGCTTGAATATGATTATCCTGTCTTCGAGGCCAAAGAGATATTTTTATGGAAAGAGGAGAGATTTTACCAGCCCTACCCTTACATGTACGACCCTTATTACTATCCGTACCTTTACTACACTTATCCTTATTACTGGCACAACCCCTTTATTTACAGACCCTATTTCTATCCGTAAATAGAGCCTGTTTATAAACAACTGCAAATGAACATATGTATGTCATTCCCGCAAGTGAAGCGCGTCGGGAATCCTTCTTACCGCAAGTAAAGATTCCGGACAAGCCGGAATGACAAATAAAGAGCAAATGACCGAGTTTATAAACAGATACTATCCAAGGAGGGTGGTTATAAAAGCAGCATATTTAAAAGCTCCCCTCCTATTTTAGGAGGGGCTGGGGTGGTAATTCATAATCAGACTCTATTTAGCCTTTTCTTTGTGTATCAGTTCAACTACCTTCCCCTCATCCCTGTGCATTGAAGATCTGCCGTCAAATATTGCGCCTTCTGCTATAGTAAGCTTGACTGAGAATATATCACCGTAAATCTGCCCCTTGTTCTTAATCTCAACGATCTCCTTTGCCTTAATATTGCCGTCAACCCTGCCGCCGACGACAATACCCCTTGCAGATATATCGCCTTTTACATGCGAACTCTCCCCAAGGACTACCCAGTCTGCGTTTATGTTGCCTTCGACAATCCCGTCTACTCTTAATGTCCCCTTTGAATCTATCTCTCCCTTAAAACTCGAGCTGCCTCCTATAAAAGACTCGAGTTTTTCAGTATTTCTATGAAACATTATGACCTCCTGTCAAGATATTGATAAGGATTTATCGACCTTCCATCCTGCCAGACCTCATAGTGAACATGAGGACCTGTTGAATTGCCTGTTGAGCCGACATAACCTATGATCTCACCCCGCTTAACCTTCTGTCCCACCCTGACATTTACCATTTTGTTATGGGCATAAAAAGTAGAAAACCTGAAACCATGCTCAAGCACTACAAGGTTCCCGTTTCCACCGCTCCACCCTGCAAAGCTGACAATTCCGTCTGCTGTTGCCCTGACAGGCCTGCCCGGCTCGGATGCTATGTCCAGACCGCTGTGGAACTCAGCCTCGCCGGATCTGGGATGATCTCTGTGACCGTAATCAGACGTTATATGTCCTTCAACCGGCCATCCCTTTGGGGTAGAGACATAAAGGTCTCTTTGCTGACTTAAATAATCTTTAATTTCTCCGACAGTTTCCATAGTCATCTTGATCTGCTGCTTTAAATTCTCGATATCTATAGAGCCGCTGTCCGATGTATCGATATTTTCGAGCACCTGTTCTTTGCTCTTCAGAGAAAATAACCTTCTGAATTCATTTTCAGCCTTCTTAAGTGTTGTGATTGTTGTCCTTAGCTCCACGAATTGTCCTTTATAATAACTAAGCCTTTCCTTCATCCTTTTGTATTCAAACGCGTCAATCGCAATAGAGAAAACATATACAGTCCCGACCATCCACAAAATTACCGAGATTACGATCCCTATAGAAGGGGTTTTCAGGCTTATGGACCTCCTGCTGCTGTGTGGTATCAACATTATGGTAATCGGAGTAAATGCCTTTTTTAATATTTTCCTAATTCTTTGCATACCTCACCCCTTTCACTTCTTTTACAATGTTACCGATGTGATAAGAATTAAAACGGTTTTTGTTTAAAATATTAAGTGCCTCTGTTTTTTCCCTGCTGTCAACCACGACCGTATAGCCGATCCCCATGTTAAAAGTCCTTTTCATATCTTCGTGAGGGACACTTCCAAACTTTTTAATTAATCCAAAGATCGGCGGCTTTGGCCATGATCCCTCGAATATAACAGCGCCGAGCCCCTTAGGAAAAATCCTCGGCAGATTCCCTGGTATGCCCCCCCCTGTTATATGGGCCATGCCTTTAACATCGATCCTGCTTCTTAACGCATTGAAGGCCTTGACATAAATCCTTGTGGGTCTTAATAATTCCTCTCCTAAGGAGCATCCTGTCTCAGGAAGAATCTTCTTGACGCCCATCTTTTTAATATCGAAAAAAACCTTCCTGACAAGCGAATACCCATTGCTGTGCAGCCCGTTCGATGCGATGCCGATGACTGCATCCCCGTTTTTTATCCTCCTGCCGTCTATTATTTTTTTTCTTTCCACAACACCTACTGCAAAACCTGACAGATCGTATTCTCCCTTATTATAAAAGCCGGGCATCTCTGCTGTCTCCCCGCCTATCAGCGAACAACCGGCTTCCATACAGCCTTTTGTGATGCCTTTTATAACATCAGCAGCCTTTTCAGTCCTGAGTTTTCCTGTTGCAAAATAATCCAGAAAAAATAAAGGCTCTGCACCGCTTGTCAGGATATCATTCACACACATTGCAACAAGGTCGATGCCGACAGTATCATGCCGGTCGGCCATAAAGGCTATTTTCAATTTAGTCCCTACACCGTCAGTTCCGCTGACAAGCACAGGGTTTTTGTACTTTTTCTTATTAATTTTAAAAAGGGCGCCGAAAGACCCTATATCAGTCATCACCTCTGGCCTGAAGGTCTTTTTAACAAGGGGACTGATTATATCCACAAATCTTTCTCCCTCATCAACGTCAACACCAGCTTTCTTATAGGTAATGCTGTTTTTTTTCATATAATATATTTTCAGCGGAAGGTTTGTATTAAGTGAATATATTGTGCACAAACTGATTTCAAAGGGCAAGCTTTTTTTGTATTTTTATAGCAATCGGTTTATTTTTTAAGAAATCAATCTGTAAAGAACCTCTCTGCAGAGATCGCATGGCATTCATTGTTTGAATGTTTATTTTTTGGTGTCATTCCCGCAAGCAAAGCACGTCGGGAATCCTTCCGGAAAGATTCCGGACAAGCCGGAATGACAGAAATTTGGAACTGTGACAGAGACTAAAGGGTGTAATAATAATTATGATTTTTCTGATACAATAGACCTGATGGCTGTAATACTCGTGACAAATGATGACGGGGTTCACTCACCCGGCATTATAGCGCTTTATAGGACAATGAAAAACCTTGGTGACGCCTACATCGTAGCCCCTGACCGTGAAAGGAGCGCAGCCGGGCATTCCCTCACACTCCACAGACCATTAAAAGTTGAGGAAATCAGAGAGCATGTTTACAGTATTAATGGTACGCCTACAGACTGCGTAACTCTCGGCATAAACAAGCTTCTGCCGAAAAAACCTGCGCTTATCGTATCAGGGATCAACAGGGGAGCTAACCTCGGTGACGATATCACTTATTCCGGGACAGTCTCGGCAGCAATGGAAGGGACAATATTCGGGATACCTTCAATAGCATTTTCATTAATCTCTGACAAGCATTATCATTTTGACACAGCATCCTTTTTTGCATTGAAAATAGCCAGCCTTGTCCTTGACCATTCACTTCCTTACGATACACTTTTGAATATCAATATCCCGAATGTCCGCAAGGAAGAGATAAAAGGAGTTAAATTTACAAGACAGGGCAAGAGGGTATATGACGATTCAATACAGGAGACATACAATCCCTGGGGCGAGAAACATTACTGGATAGGCGGGGGCAAGCCATACTGGGAACATGGAGCGGATACGGATATCGAGGCAATCCAGACAAATTTCATTTCTGTAACCCCAATACATCTTGACCTTACAAATTTTGATGCCCTTTCTTTTTTAAGAGAGAAATGGGCAGTTCTGGACACATGGAATAAAATAGATGAAAAAGTATGATGTCATAATCATAGGTGCCGGACCTGCAGGTATATTCTCAGCATTAGAGCTCCTTAAATCCTCCGGAAAATTAAAGATCCTCATAGTCGAAAAAGGCAAGGACATCGATCAGAGGAGATGCCCGTTGAAAATCAAAAATGTATCCTGCGCATCATGCCGTGAATGCAACCTTTTAAGCGGATGGGGAGGTGCAGGCGCATTCAGCGACGGGAAATTAAGCCTTTCGCCTGAAGTCGGGGGCTTCCTCGCAAGATATATGGACAAGGATGCGGTGAAGTCTTTAATAGACTATGTTGATAAAATTTATGTCCAATACGGGGCGCCGGGAAAGGTTTTCGGGGACAACGTCGAGGATATTCAGCAGATAGAAAAACTTGCGTCAAAAAACAACCTTATACTTATCCCTTCGAAAATAAGACATATCGGCACTGACAGATGCAGGATACTCCTGAAAAAGATAAAGGAATCCATAAACAAAAAGGCTGAAACCTTATTCAGGACCGAGGCTGAGACGGTCATTATTGAAAAAGGTAAATATAAGGGAATAAGGCTCAAAGACGGCAGGGAATTCTTCTCTGAATGCCTGATACTGGCGCCCGGGCGTGAAGGCTCAAAATGGCTTGAGGAGGAATCAAAGAGGCTTAACCTGACACTCCTTAAAAACCCTGTTGATGTCGGGGTGAGGGTAGAGGTCCCGGCCTCTGTGCTTGAGCCCCTCACAAACATCACATATGAACCGAAGCTCGTTTTTTATTCAAAGAGGTTCGATGACAGGGTAAGGACCTTCTGTGTCAATCCCTACGGGGAAGTCGTAAAGGAATACCTTAAGGGGATATGGACTGTAAACGGTCACAGTTATGCCGACAGGAGGACAAACAACACAAATTTTGCGCTTCTGGTGAGCACCTACTTCACCGAACCGTTTGATGAGCCGATATCTTATGGAAGGTATATAGCACAACTTGCGAACTTCATCGGCAAGGGAGTCATTGTCCAGAGGCTCGGAGACCTGATCGCAGGGAGACGATCAACACATGAGCGCATCTCAAAGGGTATTGTACAGCCTACTCTGACAGATGCAACACCTGGAGACCTCAGCTTTGTAATCCCGTATCGTTATCTGTGCGATATCATGGAGATGCTGGAGGCGCTCGACAAAATCGCCCCGGGAATAAATTCAAGACATACATTGCTATACGGGGTTGAGGTCAAATTTTATTCCATGCAGCTGAAGCTGACAACAAATCTCGAGACCGAGATAAAGAATATTTTTGCAGTAGGAGATGGTGCAGGTGTAAGCCGCGGACTGATCCAGGCATCGGCATCCGGGGTGGTGGCTGCAAGGGAGATTTTAAACAGGATATAACTTTAATAGTGCAAAAATATAATAGAGCAAAAGTTATTTTTTCTTCTGTATTTTGTACTTAGGAACTTCTGCACTTCTGGACTAAAGTATGGATTATAAGGAACTCAGAGAACAGATGGTCAGGACACAGCTCATTCCAAGGGGCATCAAAGATATCAGGTTGCTCGATGCGATGAGACGTGTGCCGAGACATTTATTTGTCGGAAGCCAGAACGAATATAGCGCCTATGATGATATGGCGCTCCCTATCGGCATGGGGCAGACCATCTCTCAACCTTATATGGTCGCTATTATGACCGAGTTGCTGGAACTGCAGGGAGATGAGAAAGTGCTCGAGATCGGCACAGGCTCGGGTTATCAGGCAGCCGTCCTTGCAGAGCTTTCAAAGGAAGTCTATACGATCGAGCGAATAGAAGCGCTGACGGAAAGTGCAAGGGAAAGATTCCATTCACTGAATTACGGCAATATACATGTCAAAACAGGCGACGGGACCTTAGGATGGCCTGAAGAGTCGCCCTTTGACCGGATAATAATCACAGCCGCATCTCCCAAAATCCCGGACCCGCTTATAGAACAGCTTGCGATGGGCGGTATCCTTATAATCCCTGTCGGAAGCAGATTTTCACAATTGCTTTTAAAGATCAAAAAGACAAAAGAGAGACTGATCGAAGAATATCACACACCATGCGTGTTCGTTCCGCTTATCGGAGAACATGGGTGGGGGAAAGAAGGTTAATCCCCTGCCTTCTCTATTTAAATTTTCTGATACCGATCAGCGGCTCAGGCTTCGGTAAATGACGGTCTCGGGTAGAGTCCGGCCTCTTTGACAATCCCGGCTATTGCGCTCTCCCATTCGATGGCCTGTATATGCACGCCCTTTACGCCCGGGGTCTCCAGCACCTGATGGATGAGTTCGATAGTTATCTTTATGCCCTCGGCCTCCTGCAGTTCCCTTGCCTTTTTTTTGTCATCACCGGCAGCCTCCTTTGCCCTGTTCATCCGGTCGATGAGAGACTTTGGGACTGAGACGCCGGCAACAGAGGAATCCATATACTTCAGCATCATGGCGCTCTTAGGCACGATGATACCGCCAAGGATCGCTGTCCTTTCATGGAGTCCCATGTTCCTTATCTTTTCCATCTGCGAGCGAAAGCCTGCGATATCGTAAATGCCCTGCGTCTGGATGAAATCCGCCCCTGCGTTGACTTTCTTCATGAGATTTATCGGTCTGAAGTCGATAGGGTCGGCCATCGGCGTCCAGGATGCTCCAATGAAGAATTTTGGCGCAACTTCCAGCTGGTCGCCGCCCTCCTGCTTTCCCTCGTCGCGCATCTTCTTAAGAATGCCGACAAGCTGACAGGTATCAACATCATATACGTTTTTTGCACCCGGATGCCCTTTCAGCCTGCCTGCAGCGCTGAATTTCTGGTGGTCGCCGGCAAGGCAGAGACAGTTCTTGAGGCCAAGTGCAGCAGCGCCGAGGAGATCGGCCTGTATGGCGATGCGGTTCCGGTCCCGGCAGGTCATCTGCATGACCGGCTCCAGGCCCTGCTGGAATGCGATGGCCGCAGCAGCGATGCTCGATATCCTCACAACAGCGGTCTGACAGTCTGTAATGTTCGCTGCATCGCAATATCCCTTCAGTATCTGCGCCTTCTTTATTACTTCATGGGCATCGGCGCTCATTGGCGGTCCGAGTTCTGCTGTAACAGCAGGTTTTCCACTCGCAATAACCTTTTCCAGATTGCTTCCGCTCTTCATTTCTTCCCTCCTGCTGTCTCAGACTTCTGTGCTTCCTTCTCCTCATATTCCCGGATGTGCTCAACCGACACCCGTCGCGGTCCGCCATCCCGTGACGTTGACCAGTTGCGCGGCGGCAGTATCTCGGAGAGCTTCTCAAGGGTGCCGAGCTTCTTCATCCGCTCCACAATAAGGTACCAGGCGCAGTCCACATCTGCGCTGATCTCGCACTTGCCCTTGTTCGTACCGCCGCAGGGTCCGTTCATAAGCGTCTTGGAACAGCGGGCTATGGGGCAGATGCCGCCGGTAAGGTGAAGTATGCAGTCCCCGCAGCCTGCGCAAAGCTCCACGAACACCCCCGGAGCCTCAACAGCGCCGTAAAACGATGTGTTGATGCCGGGATAAACAGGGATGTTCCCGGTCCGGTCAGACAGGAAGTTCACACCCACCCCGCAGGCTGTCGAGAGCACAAGGTCGTACTTTTTCACTTCCTCTATAACAGGATCGAAATACTCGGGCTCGCAATGGCGCATGACTCCCATGTGGTCCACCTCCATCGTCTTTCCTTCCAGCGCCGCCCGCATTCTTATCAGGGATGCGATCGTCTCGGCCTCCTTTTCGCCGCCTGCATGGCAGATGGCAACGCAGGTATTACAGCCGAACACGAGGACCTTCTTAAAGTCCTTGACCATGTTCCAGATTTCTTCGATTGGTTTTTGTGATCCAACGATCATAATTCGTTACTCCTTTTTATAAAACATATTTTTAAAATCTCCCCTTACCCCTCTTTGCCAAAGAGTCCCGAAAGCCTTCGGGATTTGACAAAGGGAGGTTAGGAGGGATTT
>JAKAKQ010000171.1 GCA_021813425.1 Nitrospirota bacterium | reverse complement strand
TGAACCTTATCTACAATCGACCTGAACCTGTGATGCGTCATGGTGATATTCATGATCCCGAGATGCTCAAGGGTAAAACCTTCTTTTTTTGCATTATTACTTATTCTTATCCAATTGATATCGCGCTGGCCCATATGCCAGACACCCTGGGCCTCGTTTATATTAGCGTGTATCTTTCTTTCCAAGACAGATTCGAAATCCTTCTGCATCTTTCTCCCGGCGACTTCAATAACAATGGCGAGAGGCATCTGTCCGCCCTTCTCATACCGCTCCTGCCAGTTATCTCCTATAATAACGACCTTGTTGTCTTCTATCTCATCAAGCTCCCTCATCCTTATCCATTCAAATGCAGGCGTCCTCTGTCCTCCGAATTCGATAAAGGTGTCTTCCTTCCTTATCCTTTCGCCTTCAAAGGCAGGGCCGTATGCAACAGGGATCGGGGGCTTTTCAACAACTATCTTGAGTCCGCGCATCTCGATAGCCTTTTGCACGATCCTGGAATGGTCAAGTTCCTTATCGACCTCCTCATATGTACATACGCCTGTTGGATGAATAACAGGGATATCCGTATCACCGATAGCAGGGAACCCCATATTTATGGCCCCTGCTCCTGTCGTCCATTTAATTTCATCAAGCGGACCCAGAACTATCGCAAAGGCAAAAACCCTGTCCTTCTGATATTTGAGGTGCTCTTTAAAGTCGCCTGGTTTCTTGTTCCCGAATATGAGAGACGCCCTTATAGCCCAGTCAAGTGCATAGAGAGTATGCTCTGTATCCGGACCGAGCGGGACAATCCTCGATTCCCATCCGAGTTCAACGCCCTTTCTCAGAAGCTGTTTCGTTACACTGTCACCATTGGACTGACCTGAGAGAAAGGTCAATATATTCTTTTCCTGAAGTTCCCTGACGATTTGCACTGCGATATCATCAGTCGGAGCTGCCCCGATAATTGCTGCAAATCCGGGCATGGTGCCGTCAACAAGCTGGATACCGAGGTTCCTCTGAATAGTGTCTGTAATAAAGCCGTTGTATACGTAACCTGTCTCAGGGTCCTTGCAAGGCTCAAGTCCATTAATATATCTCAGGGCAAGAATTATCTCTTGCGCAAAAAGAGTGCCCATTCCAGAATCAAGCGCCTCGCCGAGATATGGCTTCCATACATGTTCTTCCGGTTCGTCATGCAGGAGTTCCTTTGCAAAGCCAAGGGCAACGTTCATATCCCCAAGGGTCTTTACAGGGAAACCTGTCATTGCATATATCATAGGAAGATAAAAGGCGGTATCCGGAAACTCAAAGGCAAAGTCCTTCCCTTTTTCTGATATTGTCTTCTGAAGCATTTCTTCGGCCTGTTTAACAAGCTCATGCGTGCCCCTTATAACTGCAGACGCTATTAACTTAGACATCCTCGGACCTCCTCAAAATTAGGTATTGGCAACTTGTTACTCTGTAAAACAAATCATATTCCTTATAATTATTAAATAACTATACTCTATTATAATGTTTTATTTTTATACTTTTTGCTATATAAAATCAACACATTTTACAGATTAATCTGTAAAAAAATAATTACGCCACCCTTGATTTCAGGAATGCGGGTATCGCATTTGCTTCACGAGGCCCGACTGTTATCTTCCACCCTGGGAGTTTATCCTCAATTGATCCGCTCAGGATCGCAACATATCCCGGAATAATCAATTCTTTATGCTGTATGTCTTTCTCTACGCCGCTTTCCTGGATAAACTGTGCTATCTTTGATGCAGTGAATTTGCCGGCAGCCCATGCAGTAAGTACAGAGAGCCCCTCACTGTCCATGACAGCAAGCCTGCTTGCAACCTTGCTGTTTTCTATCTCGCCTGAGACTATAAAATATGTAAGGGAGAAATTTGTTGTAATAAAAAGAGGAGAATCAGGATTAGGGTCTCCGATATTGTATATCTTTTGCTCAACCTGCATCGGCACCTGAGGATCTGTATATATGTTCTGCCTGAGTGTAAACAGAGCGAGGTTCTTCCATTTTTCCACGCTGCTTAAAACTATAATTGAAGAGTATTTTGATACTCCAATAACAGCAAGCAATGCCTCATGAAGGCTGTTTTCTCTCTGCATGAAATTTATAACCGGATAACCTAATGGTTTGAAATTCTTTTTTACTGCAGCCCTTCTAATTAACGTATTGTGCTCTATGATATCCTTTGCCTTCCGCGCCCCTGAGTCAATAACCATATCTTCCACGCCAAGGGATTTTATTTTTTCGGTAAGCGTTGACAGTTCATCAAGTCCGCCGGCATACACGCCCAGGATCGCCTTGCCTGTCTTTGCAATGTTTGCCATTGCCTCGGCATTGGACGCATTTGCACCGTATATAACAGGTCTTTTATCAGCAAATAATTTTAAAGCGCCTTCAGCAGCCTGAGGGTTCTCTGTACATATAATTACAGGGACGGCAGGCGCCTTGGCAGCAACTATCTTTGCAGCAGCTTCAAGCTTTCCTGCGTCTTTAGATTCATTTGTCAGTGCAATAGCATCGACCCTTAACTTCTGTCCTACTCTGTCTATTTCTGAATTAACAACCTGTTCGGCTATATTTGATACCTCTTCCTCTGAAAGAGTGTCCTTTATCTCAACTGCAAAAGCACACGGGTTTACAAACTTTTTATCGTGCCTGAAAAGAACGGTTTCCTCTCCCATCTTCACAGCCTTGTCCCCCGAACCCATCGTTATAGGTCTGATTGGCGGTGCTGAAGCCTCTCCGAGTATCTTCTTTGCCTCTTCAGAGACATCAGGGCATAAATCAAGGGAAGCCTGTCTCTGCGCGAGTTTCATCGCAAAGGCAAGACATGTTGGATGTCCGCACTTCTTGCAGTTTGTCTTTGGTAAGAGTTTAAATATTTCAACGCCTGATAAAGCCATATTATCCTCCTAAATATTTAAGTGAATAGCGAATAGTCGTTAGTGAATAGTCAAATACAGAAAAAAGATGGAAATTTCTAACTTCATATCTTCTATTTTTTTCACTATTCACTATTCACTAATTTAGTTCCTCAATCACCTTCTCCACAGCCTCTACGGCCTTCGGATGCCTCATAATCAGTAATTCCGCACCTGCTATAAGAAGAGACGTTGCTGTTGCAGCCTCCCACGCAATCCCTCTTTCTTCTGCCGAACCCCATTGAGGCATATCGGATTCGGGGGCCTGGGTCTCTTTCACCTTCCAGACGTACATTCCGACATCACCAAGCATCGGCGGCTGCATCGTTACGTCATTCTGCGTGAGCGCAGCAAGCCTTATTCTTTCCATAACAGAATATGTATATTCGAGTCCGTATCCCAAAGCAGAACACATCGGGTCAGTAATAAGTCTTTCCTTTTCAAACCCCATCTGTGTTATGAGTATATTCAATTGTTTTGAAAGGTTTATATCAAGTTCTGACATCGCGATCAATTTGTGATTATTTGCCATTGCAGCCGCAGCTACTGTTTTGTAATTTGCTTCTTGTGCCTTGCCGATCACGCAATTTTTGTCTTTAGCTGCCTCAGCTACCGCTACGAGGACTGAGGAGTCCTTTTCTGCATGGTTGCTGCCGAGAATTATAAGCGGCACATTAATAGAGGAAAGCAAGTCTTTCACTGTCTTTGCAGCATCCTCAGGAGAACGGTTCTCCCTGTCGGGATGAGTGCCTATTAATCTTAATGCAATTGCCTTTGCCTTAAGTTCGTCCTGACAGAATTTTGCCCATTTAACCGGATCGTCAGAAATGCCTTCAAACGGCTTTTGCACATTGTCAGGCCAGTCCGAAGGAGGCACATCCTGTATCTCAAATGCTATAAGAGGTCTGTTCGGTGTTGAACCCTCGAAAGAATGAAAAGTAAGGACATTCTCCCCTCCAAGAGTTACCTCACCTCCGCCAGTCCCGATAGTAACAGGGTATACCTTTCCTGAATATGTTTCCTTGGTTGGTGTAAAAGCCATAAAAACCTCCTAAAATAACAAATATTAGTCATATACGTCTTATATGACTAATTCTTTATAACACTTTTCCTACATTTCCAGATAAGAATGCGCATACAAAGTATTGCCCATTATCACATCAATAGTCTTTTTTATCTCTGTCATCTTATTAGCGTCATCAATCTTTTCCCCTGCCAGAACATCATCTACCAGTTTCTTCTCATTCAGAGCTTCTGCCATCTCATGAGCATCGGCAATCGCTGAAGTCAGTCCGGCATTCATAAGCATTAAGAAATAGTATTTATTCAATATCGGCCTTATATGTTTAGGACAGCCGTTCGAAATATTGCTCAGGCCAACAACGGTCTTCATCGGAGGATCGTTCATTTCCTGAAACATGCCGATCGCTTTGATGACATGACGCGCGTGGTCCTGCGAGGTTGCAATCTGCAGAACAAGGGGGTCAAGATAGAGGTCTTCGAGAGGAACACCATATTCCATGGCGCGTCCCATGATTTCGGCAGCAATGGCACATCTCTCCTCCGCATCAGCAGGAAGTCCGCCCTTCCCAACCGTAAGCCCGATAACCTGAGAATTATATTTCGCAGCGAGTTCGAGTATCGGGAACCTCTCTGGATCATTTGACGTGGAATTTATTAATGCCCTGCCCCACTGATTATTATGGATCTTTAACCCTGCTTCTATTGCAGATGCATTTGTTGTGTCAAGGCATACCGGCAGAGGAACAACCTCCTGAATTGTGGTTACCATCCATTGCATCATGTCCTCTCCGCCGTCTTCCGCAGGGCCGATATTGGCGTCAATTATACCGGAGCCTTCTTTCCATTGCCGAACCGCTATCTCCTGTATCGGGCCCTTATCCTTTTTCATCATAGCCTCTCTGACCCTCTTTGCTATAATGCTTAATTTTTCACCGATTATCAGCATTATGGGTACTCCTTTCTAAATTAATCCAATGATTAAAAAGCTAAATAGTCAAAAATAAGTTATAATCCGGCTAATTTTAGCTGAAGTTAAAAAAGATAACATAATTAAGGTCTTAAGGTAAAGACTTTAAATGATTGTTTATATTTATAAATTTATAAGTATCATTATATCGAATCAGAAAAGAAAATAATTTATTGCTATGCCCTCGGATGATGGTCCTTGAAAACCTTTTTTATCCTGTCTGTCGTTACCTTTGTATAAACCTGGGTGGTAGAGATATCAGAATGACCGAGCATCTTCTGCACTGAACGGAGGTCAGCTCCCCCTTCAAGCAGATGTGTTGCAAAACAATGTCTTATAGTATGCGGTGAAATCTCGATCCCGGCCTTCCTGCCGATAACCTTTAATGTCTGCCAGAAACGCTGTCTGCTCATTGGCTTTCCGATCCTTGTTACAAAAAGATACTGCGACTGCCTTTTCTTTAATATCCCGGATCTCTCTTCATTTATAAAGCTTTTGATCTTCTCTATCGCCCTTGAATTCACAGGGACAACCCTTTCCTTTGAGCCTTTCCCTATGACCCTTATAAAACCGGCTTCGAAATTAATATCTCCAAGTTTAATAGCCACTAATTCACTGACGCGCAACCCTGAGGAATAAAGCAGTTCAAGCATTGCATAATCTCTGAAAATTGTCCTGCCCTGAAGTTTTGTTTCAAGCAAATCTTTCACTTCTGAAATGCTCAGGGCCTTTGGAAGCCTTTCCCATTTCTTTGGTGTCTGTATATTTTCAGACGGATCTCTATCTGTAATGTTTTCTACGAGCATGTATTTATACAGGGCCTTTATTGATGATATATACCTGCAGATACTGGGGATGGAGTAACTGTTATTCCTCAGATGCTCAACAAAATCTATTATATCTTCCCTGACAGCGGATTTTATATCCTTTTTCCGTTCAGATAAAAATATCCCGTATTTTCTGAGGTCTGTTGAATAAGATTCAACTGTATTTTTTGAAAGGCCTTTTTCTACTGACAGGTATGTCGAAAAATTATCAAGCAACTCCACAAGACAGGTATTCCTCTATTCCTGTTGAAAGTCTGAGTCTTTCATAAAGAATAAATGCGATCTGCATAAGATTGATTGTATCTTCTTTGTTGTATTTTATCAGGATGTCCAGGGCTTCAGCCGATCCCCTCCTGGCCATTTCCCATAATTTAACCGCATCATAACCGTCAAGCCCTCTTACAGATTCGTCCCTTTCGATGCCGAGGTCCTGTTCGAGTTTTTTTAATCCTCCCTGTAACCTGAGCCTTTTTGAAGCAAAGCAAAGGTCAAAATGAGGAATATCAAATTTCACACCGCCAAATGTTCTAAGCAGAAATGGTATGTCAAAAGCAGCGCCGTAAAAAGTTATAAGATACTTATATCCTTCAAGCTCTTTATTGAGATTTTCAGTTGTGAGGTCTTCGCCTCTTATAAGGCACTTGTAGTCATAGCCGTTATAGAGCCCTACAAGGGTGGCATATCCGCCGCTGTTAGGCTGCAGACCGTTTGTTTCTATGTCGAGGCATACAGCGTTATCCTTAAAAAAATCGAAAAGACGCCAGTGTTCCCTGCGCTTTATTCTCTTATCAAAATACGTTGCATTGCCGGTGTTCAGTTCACCGATATTCTGGAAGAGGCTCTCGTCAAAGAACCTCTTCCTTTCAGAACTCAAACCAAGCAACTCATCTGCATCCGTAAAATCTTCCCAGGTCAGAACGCCCTGTTTCCAGAGACGTTTTTCAAGTTTTTCCCCTATGCCGTCAAGGATGCAGAAGGTGTTTTTTATCATTATTTCTTCTTTTCCGGAGCTGCGGCAGGAGCTGGAGCAGAAGATCTTCTTTCATCCATACTGTTAAATATCTTCATGCCTTTTAATGCGCCGGGGTCAGCCTTTGAACTATGGCACATTCCGCAAAAATCTCCCATCTTTGCACCCTTAGCAGTATCTACCCTCAGATACTTATAGTTGGCGTTGGATGGATGCGGGTCGTGACAACCTACGCACTCCAATTTCCCATCTCTTAAGAAGACATCAGGAACCGTTGCCACCTTTGCATTCGGCATTACGCCATAAGGATGGCTGTGGTTTGCAGAGACCGCAGCAATGCCCATCCCGCCTCTTTCGATCGTTTCATGACAACCAAGACAGAGAGCAGTCGTGCCTGTAAAAGCCTGCTTTGTTTTCGGATTAATGCTTTTCTTGTTCGCCTCAACAGCAAAAATGATTTCACCCTTTGCATTATGAATCCCATGACAACCCACGCAGTTAAGCCCGTCATGCGCACCTGCTGCAAATACAAGCGCCGGTACTGCAAGTGAAAGAATCATAATCCCCAAAATCCTAAAAACCATCATAACATCTCCTCCTTTCAAATTTTTCACTATTATACAGAATAGGAACATTCTATTGCTATAAATTAATTATATAAATAAATTAGCAAGTAAAATATATTTCTGATTTATAGGTCTTTATAATCAATCCGGCTGCCAAGCTTGAAAACCGGCAAGCTCTAAAGCAGGTTTTTTCCATACATTTCCTTTAATTCATCAGTATAAGAACCGTTTTTGTCATATATGAAAAGCGGTTTTTCTATCTTTATCCCTGCTCTCCCCTCCTTTACTGCCTCGACCAGGACTATCTTGGATTCTGCATCAATTTTATTGTGTACAAATCTTATCCTTTTAGGCTCCAGACGATTCATTCTGAGTGTGTCAACCACTTCAAGTATTCTCTCAGGATGGAATATCATAAAAAACCTTCCCTTTGCCTTCAGTAAATAAGATACAGATTCTGCAAGGTCGGTAAGTTTCAATTTTATTTCATGCCTTGCGACTGCTTTCTCTTCACCGGCGCTGATGCGCCCTGATCTCGGTCTCCTGAAGGGCGGATTAGAAACAACGAGGTCACATGACATCGGCTGGAGTTTTTTATCTATAGCTTTTATATCGGTAAGTATCGCACTGACCCTGTCTTCCAGGCCATTAAGGCCGATGTTCCTTTCTATGAGCCTGTATAAAGATGCCTGCAGCTCAACAAGAAGGACCTTTGCATCATGATATTTCCGTGCAAGCAGCAGGCCGATTATTCCAGACCCGGCGCCGAGGTCTACGATATCTTTTGCATGCTTCATATCGACAAATGAATACAACAGGAGTGCGTCAACCGAGAATCTGTACCCATCCCTGTTCTGATATATTTTTATGTCGCGTAACCCGTCAAGCGTTGTTTCCATAAATGAATTTTAAAACCTGCCGGCATCAAGTTCATCTAATTTCGTAATCAGTTCCCTGAAATTATCGATGATAAAATCGGCGTCTCCAAGCAAACTGACGTCTCTGTAACCGTATGAAACCGCGATAGTCTTTACGCCGGCTGCCTTTCCTGCTTCAATGTCATAGTTGCTGTCGCCAACGATTACTGTCTCCTCAGGCCGGCATGACAGCATTTCAAGAACCTTAAATATCGGCTTTGGCGAAGGTTTTTTTTCTTCAACACTGTCGCTGCCCAGGATGATATCGAAATATCTTGAAAGACCAAGATCTTCAAGGAGCCTCCTTGAAAGAAATTCTCTTTTATTCGAAATGACCGCCTTCTTATAATCTTTCAGGTCTTCAAGGGTATCGCAGACTCCGGGATACGGCGCTGTGAAATCAGTCAGATGCCCGGAATAATATTCTATGAATCTCTCAAGCACATCCGGCATTATTTCCCTTCCATCTTCTCCAAGCAGTTTCTCAACAAGTCTTGTCATGCCTTCCCCAACCATGCTGATCGTTTTTTCAACAGTCAGTTTTTTGAAGTTATATGGTTCTATCGCATAATTTAAGGCATGGGTTATGTCCGCTGCCGAATCGACCAGTGTGCCATCGAGGTCAAAGATAACAAGTTTGATCTTCATATGATGATGAATTATAACATCTGCTGGAAATTTTAAGAAAAGACATATTCTATCCGGGTTTAAATTGTGTTAATCTATTACATTACCTTCCAAAATATAATTTAATTTGATGAAGAAAGGCGGGATGGAGAATAAACACAATAACGACTCCTTATAAAAAAAGATTCCAATACCCGAAAAAGGAGAAGTCCAAGCGTGCCCTTGAGCGAAATAAGCATCAAAATAATAAGTGCAGTCCCAATTATCATGTCGATTTATTGTGTTTATGAGGCATTCCGCCTTTCTTCTGTTTCTATTTTGGACAGACATGGTTATCTTAATATCGTGAAAGGAATTAAACGATGATAATCGGTGCTCCTAAAGAGATCAAGAAGGAAGAATACAGGGTCGGGATAACCCCGTCCGGAGTCGAAGAACTCAAAAAGGAAGGCCATACAATCCTCATAGAAACAGGGGCAGGCGAAGGGAGTGGTTTTACTGACGACGAATATCTTGATGCAGATGCCGACATTGTCGACAGGAATCTAATATTCAATAATTCAGACCTGATCATAAAGGTTAAGGAACCCCTTCCTCCAGAATATGATCTGTTTATTGAAGGACAGGCGATATTCACATATCTTCATCTTGCCCCGAACCGCGAACTCACAGATTTTTTACTTAATAAAAAAATAACCGCCCTTGGGTATGAGACCTTGCAAAAAGACAGCAGTCTTCCTCTGCTTTCGCCCATGAGCGAGATCGCAGGGAGGATGGCGCCTATTATGGGGGCTTACTATCTCCAGAGGGTTCATAAAGGCAGCGGCATTCTTTCGACAGGTGTTGAAGGAGTGAAACCTGCAAGGATATTGATACTCGGCGCAGGGGTTGTCGGTACAAATGCCGCCCGTGTTTCAACCGGCCTGGGGATGGATACAGTAGTGATAAATAAAGGGATCGAAAAATTGCAGAAGATAGACGAGATGTTCATGGGCAGGGTAAAGACACTGCCTGCCACAACCTCTAATATAAGGCAGGAGATAAAGGAAGCCGATATTATCATCGGTGCAGTGCTTGTCCCCGGCGGAAAGACCCCAATATTGATAACAAAGGATATGCTCAGGACAATGAAGAAAGGATCTGTGATAGTGGATGTCTCGATCGATCAGGGCGGGTGTATTGAAACCTCAAGGCCGACAACCCATGACAATCCGGTATATGAAGTCGACGGCATCATTCATTATACGGTCGCCAACATGCCCGGTGCATACCCGAGGACATCAACGCTTGCACTTACAAACGCTACGCTTCCATATATAAGAACCATTGCAGATTCGGGCATTGAAAAGGCCATCAAAGAAAATCCTGTGTTAAAGAGTGCCCTTAATACCTACAAAGGGCATATTGTCCACAAGACAATTGCAGAGGCTTTGGGAGTTGATTACAAGAACATAGACGAAATTTGAATTATTAAGAGTCTCAGCATTATAAGGTCACTTAATTATAAAATCCCTCCTAACCTCCCTTTGCCAAAGTGAGGGATAATTCCCCTATATCAAGAGGTGATTAAGGGGTGTGTTCCCCTCTTTAGCAAAGAGGGGTAAGGGGAGATTTTTTGGTAAATGTCTATTCAATTATTTGACCCTTAATAACTTTTATCCCGGTATCCTTAAAACCTTCTCGGCATTTTCGATAATCGAATCGGAAAAACCGTGCGCTTTTTTAATCTTTACATCCCTGTCAAAGGGGTTCATGGTTCTGTAAATGCCGATATATTCTTCCGGCGTCACGTCATGCGTGCATTTTGGGGACGTTGTTTCTAATAATGCTATCCTCCATTACTTCGTCTTTCTGCCCTTTCAATCGCCCTGATAATGCTCGACGTATTTACACCTGCGTGACGGGCTATCTCTGCCGATGAAAGCCCAAGCTCATCCCTGCTCCTGACTGCAATCATTGATCGCACTTCGCTCACCCTGCGCCGTTTGCTCCCTCCAATCAACTCCTGTGGGCTTATTCCCAGCTTTCGGCATTCTTCATCTATTATCTTCTGAATCGTCCAACCCGCCCGTTTATTCTTAAGCTGCCGCAGTTGCCTATCTTCTGCCTCCTCAAGGACTTTATTGACAAAATCACCGTTGC
>JAKAKQ010000274.1 GCA_021813425.1 Nitrospirota bacterium | reverse complement strand
GATCGATGAGAAAGGAAAGACTCTGGAAGAATTCGAGCCGAAGAACTATCTCGCATATATAGGAGAGCATGTTGAAGACAGTTCCTGGCTGAAATTCCCCTTCTATAAAAAGAAGGGCTGGCCTGACGGTTCATACAGGGTCGCACCGATATCGAGATTGAATGTTGCCGAAAACATTGCAACACCTCTTGCTTCCGCTAAATTTAAATCGATCGCCGGCGTCAAACCCCTGCAGGCAAACATGTATTATCATTATGCCAGGACTATAGAGCTTTTATACGCCGCTGAAAGGGCGTTTGAACTGCTTTCCGATGATGAAATAGTAAGCAAGAATGTGAGGGTCAAGGTTGATAAGAAAGAAGATGCAGCAGAAGGCATAGGTGTTATCGAGGCGCCGAGGGGAACGCTGATACACCACTACTGGACCGAGGACGGCAAAATATCAAAAGCCAATATCATTGTTGCAACCGCACACAATAACAGGGCAATTGATCTGTCTGTTGCCGAAGTTGCCAGGGCCTATATACATAAAGGAGAAGTCAATGAAGGCATACTCAACAAAATAGAGATGGCTATCAGGTGTTACGACCCATGTCTTTCATGTTCTACACATGCAATAGGTAAAATGCCCCTTATACTTGATATAAGAGCCCGTGACGGCAAGAATTTGAAACATATTAGAAGGGATTAAAATGAGCATTTCTCATATAGTTGACAATGTAATAAAGCCGGAACTCGAAAACGTCTTCGGCCCTGCCCTTGCAGCCAGGATTATAATATCTGCAAGGGCAAAGGCAAATGCCCCGATTATAGGCATGACAAAAGATGATCTTGAAAGAATATTTGAGGCGATTAGTATGGACGACAGGGTCCAGGGTATGTGGGGGAATGCTGGAGCAGTTGAAAGGATGAAACGCTGGAAATCAGCGCTTAAGACGGTTGAGGTTTCATAAACTGCTCTGCTGATTTATTTATTACTATAACCTGCCTTGATCATATCAAGATATTTGATGAACCATTCAGGCTCAACATTATCAATAAAACAGAGCCTTTTCCCTGAAGGGTCTTTTATGACATTGCCTTCGTGGTCGAGGAACAGCAGAAGGCAGTCATTTTTATAGTCATACTGGTTGCCGAGTCTCTCCTCTTCATCTGTAAGTTTCCTTGTCAGATCTATCTTTATGGGGATAAAATCATCCATGATCTTTTTGGCGATCAAGGGATTGCCATACACATTTTTCAGAAGCATTTCACATCTTGGACATCCCTTTCCAAAAAAGTAATCGACAATCATGGGTTTCTTCTCAGCCTTTGCCTTCTCCATGCCCTCTTTTAAGGTAAACCACTTTATTTCACCGGCTGCAGAGACCTGGGAAAATATGGCCAAAGCAAGTAACACAAGCAGCAGACTTTTCTTTTTCATTCTGTTATTTATCTCCCTTTATGTTTAATAACCAATTTATTAATATTCTACCATAGAAAATATTTTCACGGTTCAAATAGAAAATTCCCCGTAATTGTAATATAATAAAGCCTGTTTCCATAAACATTTAATCAAACGAGGAGGAAGTGATGATAAAGGTCTATTATGATAAAGATGCAAATTTGGGAATTCTTAAAAAGAAGAAGATAGCTGTCATGGGATATGGCAGTCAGGGGCATGCCCATGCAAACAACCTGAGGGACAGCGGTATGGATGTTATTATCGGGATAAGGAAAGGGACAGGCTGGGAAAAGGCAAAAAAGGCAGGATTCAAGGTCATGACTCCCTCTGACGCTGCAAAGATTGCAGATATAATAATGATATTACTGCCGGATGAATATCAGGCAGATATTTATAAGGCTGAAATAGCGCCTAACATAAAAAAAGGTGTTTATATTGCTTTTGCCCATGGATTTAATATCCATTTCGGCCAGATAATCCCGCCTGCTGATGCGAATGTCTTCATGGCAGCCCCTAAAGGCCCGGGGCATCTTGTAAGATCCGAGTATACCAAGGGGAGCGGTGTCCCCTGTCTTATAGCAATTCATCAGAACCCTTCAAAGAATACAAAAAATATAGCGCTCGCATATGCATCTGCGATCGGCGGAGGCAGGGCAGGGATAATCGAGACAAGTTTTAGAGAAGAGACAGAAACGGATCTTTTCGGCGAGCAGGTAGTCCTGTGCGGAGGCCTGACGTCCCTTATTCAGGCAGGATTTGAAACCCTTGTCGAGGCCGGATACGCCCCTGAAATGGCATATTTCGAGTGTCTTCACGAGGTCAAACTCATTGTAGATCTGATATACGAAGGCGGTATTACAAACATGAGATATTCAATCAGCAATACAGCACAGTATGGCGATCTGACCAGAGGACCGAGGGTTATTACTGAAGATACCAAAAAAGAGATGAAGAATATCCTTCAGGAGATCCAGGATGGTGTATTTGCAAAAGAGTGGATGCTTGAATGCAGGGCGAACAAGCCTGTCTTTAATGCCCTGACAAGGAAGGGAGAAAGGCACCAGATAGAGGAAGTGGGCTCCAAACTCAGGGCTATGATGCCATGGCTTAAGAAAGGAAAACTTGTCGATAAGTCAAAGGCGTAGGCGTTATGGCGTTATAGCGTTATGGCGTAGGGCGTTATGGGAAAAATAATAAAGCTTGAAGATATAGAAGCATGGCAAGACGCAAGATTTCTGGCTAAATCCATTTATAAAATAACAGAAAGTTGGAAAGATTTTTCTTTGAAGGATCAAATGCGGCGGGCAGCAATATCTATTATGGCAAATATTGCTGAAGGATATGCCAGAAGTGGCAATAGAGAATTTGTACAGTTTATGTTTATTTCAAAAGCTTCAGCATCTGAATTGCAAAGCCACTTATATCTTTCATTGGATTTGAGTTATATCTCACAGGAAAATTTCAAAGCTGTATATGAGCAACTTGATAAAGTACAGCGGAAGCTTTCGTCTTTTATAAAGGTCTTACGCAATAACGCTAAAAACGCTATAACGCGATGAACGCAATTGCCCCTGAGGGTTATCCTTTTATCGCTGTATTCCTTCTTATAACAGGGCTTGTGGCTGTGTTTGTGCCCTTGGCAGCGTTCATTCCATTTCTGTTGACTGCTTTCATGTTATATTTTTTCAGGGACCCGGATAGAAAAATCCCTGACGGCAAAAACATCTTTGTGTCTCCTGCAGACGGAAAAGTGATACTGATAAAGGACGTTCACGAATCAGAACACCTTAATGCCGATATGAAAGAGGTCAGTATATTCATGTCTCCCTTCAACGTCCATGTTAACCGCTCGCCATGCGATGCAAAGGTAAAGACAGTCAAACATACAGAAGGACGTTTTATGGCCGCTTATAAAGACGATGCATCTGTCAGGAATGAGAATATCGCAATGGTTCTCGAGACAAAATACGGAGATATCCTTGTCAGGCAGGTCGCGGGTTTTGTTGCGAGGCGAGCCGTCTGCAGAAAAAATGAAGGAGATATCCTGATGAGAGGGGAACGATACGGGATAATAAAATTCAGCTCACGGCTTGATATTTATTTACCCAAAGATATACAGATAAAGGTTAAAATAGGAGATAAAGTAAGGGCAGGAGAAACCGTTTTAGGATCTTTCGATGGCATTTAAGAAAAGGGAATTCGATAGAAAAACCAAAAAGGGCATATACCTTTTGCCTAATACTCTGACGCTCTGCGGGATGTTCTGCGGTTTTTTTGCGATCATGTCGGCGATCAACGGGAACTTTCTGTATGCGGCGTGGGCGATAGTGCTCGCCAATATCTTTGACGGTCTTGACGGCTGGATCGCAAGGCTGACCAATACGGCAACGCGGTTCGGCATTGAACTGGATTCCCTCTCCGACCTTGTGGCCTTCGGGGTCGCCCCGGCGGTATTGATGTATAAATGGGCGCTTATGCCTTTCGGCAGGCTCGGCTGGGCAGCGGCGTTCCTTTTTGTTGCGTGCGGGGCCCTGCGCCTTGCGCGGTTCAACGTCCAGACAGGGGTCCCGGGTTCAAAGTCCTTCAAGGGTATGCCGATACCAGGCGCTGCAACGATCTTATCGTCCATCATCATTTTCTATTATGAATTCCGGACAGGTCTTCCCGGGAAGAATATTTTTTTTCCTGTTATCACAATCCTCATAGCCCTGCTGATGGTCAGCACCTTAAAATATCACGGCCTCAAGGAGGTCGATTTCAGGGAAAAAAAACCTTTCTGGTTTCTGGTTGTCTTTGTCCTCATTCTGTTTATAATGTTAATGCATCCGCAACCGGCGATATTTATCTTTGCAATGATATATCTGTTTTGGGGTATAATTGAAAATATCTATCTTTTTATAAAAAGGAAAAAATTAAAACAGGATACGGAAGCCGAAGGTCAGGAGACTGAAGAACAAACCTGATAATCCTGCTTGGATCATGGTTTTAGTGAAACGGGATATAGGATGAGAAAGATAAAAATCTTCGATACGACTCTGCGTGACGGGGAGCAGTCGCCAGGCGCATCCATGAACGTCGATGAAAAGATCCAGGTTGCAAAGCAGCTTGTGAAACTCGGCGTGGATATAATCGAGGCGGGATTCCCGATAGCCTCACCCGGTGATTTTGATGCGGTAAAGAGGATTGCAAACGAAATAAGGGGCGCAACGATTGCAGGGCTGGCGCGCGCTAAAGAAGAGGATATAAAAAGGGCCTGGGAGGCTGTAAAGGACGCTCCTCAAAAACGCATTCACACCTTTCATTCCACATCTGACATACACCTGAAATATCAGTTCAGGGTAAGCCGTGAAGAGGCGCTTAAAAGGTCAGTAGAGATGGTCAAACTTGCACGCAGTCTTGTCGAGGACGTTGAATTCTCCCCGATGGATGCAACAAGGACCGATACACGGTACCTTTTAGAGGTCGTTGAGGCGGTCATAGAGGCAGGCGCAGGGACAGTAAATATCCCGGATACGGTAGGGTATACTACCCCCTCAGAATTCGGGGCCCTGATCCGCGCCATTAAAGAAAAAATCGGAGACAGGGCAGTAATCTCAGTTCACTGTCATGACGACCTTGGATTGTCTGTTGCAAATTCTCTTTCAGCTGTTCTGAACGGTGCGGGACAGGTGGAATGCACCGTTAATGGCATAGGTGAAAGAGCAGGCAACTGTTCGATGGAAGAAGTTGTCATGGCGTTAAAGACCCGAAGGGATTTCTTCGATGCGGATACAGACATTAATACAAAAGAGATAATCCGCACAAGCAGACTTGTCACAAGGATAACAGGCATACCTGTACAACCGAATAAGGCCATTGTCGGGGCAAATGCCTTTGCCCACGAGTCGGGTATTCATCAGGACGGTCTTTTGAAGGAAAAGATGACCTATGAGATAATGCGGCCCGAAGACATAGGGCTGCAGCAGACAGAGCTTGTGCTCGGCAAACATTCGGGAAGACATGCATTTAAGACAAGGCTGAAAGAACTCGGGTATGAACTCAGCCCGAATGAAATAGAAACTGCCTTCATGAAGTTTAAGCATCTTTCCGATCAGAAAAAATACATTTTTGACGAGGATATTGAAACGCTCGTTTCAGAAGAGGTATCAAAAGGATACGAGCTTTACAGCCTGATAGATATGTCTACGTCCGGCGGAATAGACCAGAAGCCCGTGGCTGCTGTAAAGATAAAGATCGGGGATGAAATATTCGACAGGATGGAGAGAGGAGACGGACCTGTCGATGCCACTTACAGGGCGATTGCGGCCTTAACTGACACGAAAAGCAACCTTCTGAAGTTCGAGGTCAAGAGCATTACCGGCGGGACAGATGCGCTCGGAGAGGTTCTGGTCACCCTTGAGGAAAACGGCAGAACAGTCCGCGGCCACGGGGCCGACACGAACATCATAATAGCAGCTGCAAAGGCCTACCTGAACGCCCTGAACAAGCTTGCCGCAAGAAAAAAGTAAACCCCTGTACCACTTTTTTACACGCGCTGCATTGGGGATATACCTCC
This sequence comes from Nitrospirota bacterium, assembly GCA_021813425.1. GTDB lineage: Bacteria > Nitrospirota > Thermodesulfovibrionia > Thermodesulfovibrionales > UBA6898 > JAKAKQ01. The sequence goes on along the minus strand of JAKAKQ010000274.1, from coordinate 5,189 downwards.
TGGTTATTTATAAAGCATTCATCTGCGCGTTAACCACGTGGTTTCCTGTTGCGAGTGGTAAACATCCTGCTGTCAGCTGAAATACCCATAATTATTTTTTGCTGCTGGAAAATCTCTCTGATTTCGCTTATAATTGTCTTGTCTTAGGTCTGATATTCTTTTAATTTATAAATATTACATTACGGAGGAACAAATGCCGAAACCACTGAGCGGTGATGAACTTTATTACTGTTGCGACCCGGGTATATTTAAATTTGAAACAACTGACGACCTCCCTGAATCCGCAGAGACAATAGGACAGGAAAGGGCGCTGCGTGCCATAGATTTTGGACTGGAACTCGACAGCAAAGGGTTTAATATTTATATGCTCGGTGAAAACGGCACAGGGAAACTGACGACAATAAAATCAATCCTCAGCAAAAAAGCAGAAGGAGAGCCTGTACCCTCAGACTGGTGCTATGTCTACAATTTCAAAGACCCTGATATACCTCTTGCCATATCCATGTCTCCGGGCACTGCATCGGTATTTCAAAAAGATATGGAGGAACTGATTAGGATATTGAAAGTCGAGATTCCAAAGATATTCGAATCAAAGGAATACGAAAAACAGAAAAACAAGATACTGGAAGAGTTCCAGAAAAAACAGAAAGAGATGTTCACCAGCCTCGAAGATGAAGCGCAGGAAAAGGGGTTTTCGATAAGGAAGACCGTTAGCGGTCTTTTGATAGTACCTGTAAAAAAGAGCGGGGAACCTCTTACAGAGGAAGAGTATGAAGCCCTTGATGAGAAGACCAAGGCCAAAATAGATGAAATCGGCAAAGTCCTTCAGGAGAAGCTGAATGACGTAGTCAGGGAAGTAAGGGAGGGTGAAAAGAACGTTAAGAGCCTTCTCTCAAAGCTCGAAAGGGAGGCTGCCCTTGCTGCTGTAGGACATTTCATGGATGAGATGAAAAGCAAATACAGAGAGCATGAAAAGATATTATCATATCTTGAAGGTGTCACTGAAAATATCCTCGAACATCTCGAAGACTTCAAGGTTCAGGAAGAACAGACGCCTCCGCTGCCGTTCATGAAAATGCAGAAGACAGAGCCTACATTTACAAGATATACCATAAATGTCCTTGTGAACAATAAGGATACCAAAGGCGCGCCATGCGTATTCGAAAGCAACCCTTCTTACTTTAACCTGTTCGGGAGAATGGAGTATAAATTCCAGTACGGGATGGCAACAACAGACTTTTCGATGATAAAGGCCGGGTCCTTTCACAAGGCCAATGGCGGATATATAGTAATAAACGCACTGGACCTTTTGAGAAATATGTTCTCTTATGATGCATTGAAGCGCGCGATAAGGAACAGGGAGATAAAGATAGAAGACATATGGGAACAATACAGGCTCATATCAACAACGACTTTAAGGCCTGAGGCCATACCATTAAATGTAAAAGTCATTCTTCTTGGGAATCCTTATCTTTATTATCTCCTCTATAATCTTGACGAGGAATACAGGGAGTTATTCAAGGTAAAGGCGGATTTTGACAGCAGGATGGACAAGAACGACATCACTGTACAGAAATATGCCGATTTTGTTGCGAGCAGATGCAAGCAGGAAAAATACATGCCTTTTGACAGATCAGGCGTGGCCAAAATAGTTGAATACGGTTCAAGGCTTGCAGGACATCAGAGGAAACTGTCCTCAAAATTCAGCGATATTGCGGACGTTATAAGGGAAGCAAACTACTGGGCCAGAAAAACTGGCAGTTCCGTAGTCAAATATGAACACGTTGAAAAGGCGTTGAATGAAAAAATATTCAGGACAAACAGGATAGAAGAACGCCTGCAGGAAATGATCCTTGAAGGTACAATAATAATTGATACGCAGGGAGAAAAAATCGGACAGGTAAACGGCCTCGCTGTCCTGGACATGGGGGACTACACATTCGGAAAGCCTTCGAGAATAACCGCAAGTACATACTCAGGGAAGGCCGGTGTTATCAACATCGAACGCGAAACAAAGATGAGCGGCAAGATCCACGAAAAGGCGATCCTTATCATCACCCACTATATCGGCAGCGCATACGCAAGGAAAAAACCTATCAGCTTCTCGGCTTCGATCACCTTTGAGCAGTTATACGATATGGTAGAAGGAGACAGTGCATCATGTGCAGAACTGTATGTCCTGTTGAGCAGTCTTGCGGGAATTCCCCTCAGGCAGAATTTCGCAGTCACAGGTTCAATGGACCAAAACGGGGATGTCCAGCCCATAGGTGGTGTTAATGAAAAAATAGAGGGGTTTTTCGATCTCTGCAGGATACGCGGTCTGGACAGCTCACATGGCGTGATTATACCTGGAAAGAATATGAACCACCTGATGCTTAAAAAAGAAGTTGTTGATGCTGTAAAAGAAGGTAAATTCACTGTCTACACGATAGATAAGGTTGAAGAGGGACTGGAAATATTAACAGGCATGCCCGCAGGTCAGATGAACGAAGACGGTACATATCCTGAGGGCACTATTAATTATCTGGTGACGAAACGTCTCGATGAGATATCAAAGTCCCTTAAAGACAAGAAAGACGAGCAGAAGGAAAAAGAAAAAGAAGAAAATGATAAATGAGTCGTTTATTATGGTTTTTCCAGTTGCTTCTGATAGTTCTGTTCACGCTGCCTCTTGCAGTCATTCCATATAAGGCTTCACTGAAGGTCGGTGACGTACTCGGATATCTGCTTTTTTATCTATGGAAAAGCAGAAGGGTTATCGCTTTAGAGAACCTCAGGTCTGCTGTCTCAAGAAATGCGATTTTATCAGACTTATCCCCTGAATCCATTACAATGCAGAATTTCAGGAATCTCGGGAAATCCTTCATCGAGGTTGTAAAAATCTATTACGGTCTTGATTCACAAATATATAAAAATATAAAAATTAATGGTGAAGAAAATTTCAGAAAAGCCCTCGCAAAAGGAAGAGGAGTAATCTTGATAACAGGTCATTGCGGAAACTGGGAACTTTCCGGTATCGCCCTGTCTTTGAAATTAACAAAGATGAATGCGATAGCAAGACCTTTGAACAACCCTTATCTCAACAGGATTATAGAAAAGGCGAGAGAGAAATACGGCAACAACATAATATATAAGAGAGGCGCATTAAAGAAGATCCTGTCATCCTTAAAACGGAATGAGCCTGTAACGATCCTGATGGACCAGAGCGTAACAAGGTCTGAAGGCATAATAATAGATTTTCTCGGCAAAAATGCCTACACTACCAAAATGCCTGCTTTAATCGCCAGAAGGACCGACTCCCCTGTTCTCCCTTTTTTTATAAGGAGGGTAAAAGGAGGACACAGAATAGAGATAGGTGAAGAGATAAAACTTCATAAATCAGAAGATTCTGAAAAGGACATCTTATCCAATACGATCAATTTCACCAAAAGTATAGAAGAATATATCAGGAAAAATCCGTCTGAGTGGCTCTGGATTCATCGCAGGTGGAAGAGGATAAAGGATTAACCCGGTTATTCAATATTCCTGTTTATCAGAAGGAGGAAGCAGTCTTTTCGCTCATTCTCGCTGCGCTCCGAGGTTTTAACCGCTTTTATATTTTGATAATTTCTGTATGAATTGCGGTTAAAAAAACCGCTCAAAGACTGCTTCCTCCTTCTGATTAGTTGCGAATCGAAAAAAGCTTATGAGTTATCCGGATTAAAATATATTAGAAGTTGATGCCGAAATCTGGGAGCAGGGAAGAAAGCTGCCGGACGTTGTTAGTAAGGAGCAGTAACCCGAAGACGATAAGGAGCAGTCCGCTTATTATCATTATGACCCTCATATACTTACGGATCTTGTTCGAATAGCTCAGGAATGAATTAAATCCCAGTGAAGAGATCAAAAACGGTATGGCAAGTCCGAGGGAGTATACCGCAAGCAGCTTCAGACCGAAAACAGCCGAGCCTTTAGAACTTGCATAGACCAGAATAGTTCCGAGGATCGGGCCTATGCAGGGGGTCCATGCAGCAGCAAATGTCATTCCGATTAAAAATGAACCTATATAGCCTGCCGGCCTGCCGCTCAAATGGAATTTTCTTTCACTGGAAAGAAAGTTTAATTTCAGAAATCCGGAAACAAAAAGACCGAAGAAGATCACAAGAACACCTCCGATAATCCTTATCCAGTCCTGGTAGTCAAACAACAACCTTCCTACAACAGAGGAAGACGCGCCGAGCGCTATAAAGACCGAGGAGAACCCGAATATGAATGATAGGGAATTGGTGATTGTAAGGAATTGTATCCTTTTCCTGTCTGTCCCCTCCTTAAGGTCTTCAAACGATATGCCGGTGATAAAAGAAATATACGACGGTACGAGCGGCAGTACACAAGGCGAAAGAAAAGATAATACACCTGCTAAAAATGCAAGAGGAAATGAAACGTCCTTCATTGTATATGCTCTCTCAAAATATATAATGGACAAAAGATTGCCTTTGAGCGGCTTATTTTGCCGATAGTCAGAAAATCTATTTTAAAATAAAGAGGCAAAATCCTCGGAGCGAAGCGAGAATGAGCGAAAAGGCAATCTTTTGTCTTCATCTTGCGCAATCCTTAGAGTCGCCCTTGATCTTCTCTATGGCATGTGGGATCACATGTATAATCACTTCAAGGTTCTCCCTGACAGCCCTCTCGCTTCCCGGCAGGTTTACGATTAGAGTATCGCCCCTGACCCCGGCAACAGCCCTTGAAAGCATTGACCTGTTCGTTTTTTTCAATCCCTCAAGCCTCATGGCTTCAGCGATTCCAGGTATTTCCCTCTCGATCGCCTCGAGAGTCGCATCAGGGGTCACATCCCTCGGAGAGATCCCTGTGCCGCCTGTAGTCAGAATAAGATCCACCTTTTTACTGTAATCCATCAGCTTTTCTTTTATCAAATCTTTCTCATCGGGTATGACCTCGTAATATTCAACACTGGCATCGATCCTTTTAAGTATTTCTCTAATGGCAGGTCCGCTGAGGTCTTCCCGCTCCCCCTTCGAACCCTTATCGCTTAATGTCAGGATTGCAACTTTAATCATTTTAATTACTCATATCTCATAGCTATCGGCTCATATTTCATTATGTGCTGCTTACTGCTGACTTCCTACTTCTTACTACTTACTATTTACTGCTCACTACTATTGTGTCTCCCTTCCTGACTCTAGATC
>JAKAKQ010000358.1 GCA_021813425.1 Nitrospirota bacterium | reverse complement strand
TCCCCTGAAACGCCAGCACCTTCGTTATCGCAGCCGTCAACGTAGTCTTGCCATGGTCTACATGCCCTATCGTTCCTACGTTGCAATGAGGTTTCGTCCTCTCAAATTTTGCCTTTGCCATTTTTTCACCTTCCTTGCATAGTTGTTAGTTCGTAGTCTTTAGTTTCTGACCTATTCACTATTAACTATTCACATTTAACTGTCTTTATTCACCCTTAACCTTGGCTATAATTCCATCCGAGATGCCCTTGGGAACTTCGTCATAGTGTAAAAACTGCATTGTGTATGTTGCTCTTCCCTGAGTTTTTGACCTTAAATCCGTTGCATATCCGAACATTTCTGAAAGCGGCACTTGTGCCCTGATAACCTGTGCCTTGCCCCTTTTCTCCATGCTCTGTATTTTACCCCTGCGGGAATTGAGGTCTCCTATAACATCACCCATATAATCTTCCGGAGTTACGACTTCCACGTTCATGATAGGTTCAAGTATAACAGGCTTTGCCTTCCTGGCAGCCTCTTTAAAGGCCATTGAACCAGCGATCTTAAAAGCCATTTCTGAAGAATCGACTTCATGGTAAGAGCCGTCATACAGGACTGCCTTTACATCCACCACAGGATAACCTGCGAGTATCCCGCTGTCAGTGGCCTCTTTTATACCCTTCTCAACTGCAGAGAAATATTCCCTTGGTACCGAGCCACCCACTACTTTACTTACAAACTCAAAACCTTTTCCATGTTCAAGTGGTTCCAGTTCTATCAATACATGTCCATATTGACCGCGGCCGCCGCTCTGCCTGACAAATTTACCCTCTGCCTTTGATGCAGACCTTACAGTCTCCTTGTAGGCAACCTGTGGCTTGCCTACATTTGCTCCAACCTTGAATTCCCTTAACAGTCTGTCAACAATTATTTCAAGATGAAGCTCTCCCATTCCGGAAATAATAGTCTGTCCGGTCTCTTCATTTATGCTCACTTTGAATGAAGGGTCTTCCTGGGCAAGCTTTGCAAGCGATTGCGAAAGCTTTTCCTGATCAGCCTTTGTCTTTGGTTCTATCGCGACCGATATAACAGGCTCAGGGAATTCCATAGACTCCAGCAATACCGGTTTCTTGTCATCGCAAAGGGTATCCCCTGTAAGGGTGCTCTTTAAACCAACGGCAGCAGCTATATCACCTGCAGAAACTTCCTTTATATCTTCTCTTTTGTTTGCATGCATTTTAAGTATCCTGCCGATACGTTCCTTGGTTCCTTTTGAAACATTATAGCAATATGAACCTGCATTCAACACGCCTGAATATACCCTCATAAAAGTCAGCTGTCCTACAAAAGGATCTGTCATGACTTTAAATGCCAGGGCAGCGAAAGGTTCATCAGCATCAGCCTTTCTGACCACCTCGGTTCCGTCATCCGGATCTTTACCAACAACCGGCGGTATATCCATAGGCGAAGGCAGGTAGTCGACTATTGCGTCAAGTAGCTGTTGAACACCTTTATTCTTAAAAGCAGTACCGCAAAGAACAGGTGTGATTTTCATATCTATCGTTCCCTTTCTAAGGGCTGCCTTGATTTCATCAATGCTTATTTCTTCACCATTCAGGAACTTTTCCATTATCTTCTCATCGACATCGGCAAGGGCTTCAAACATCTTTTCCCTGTATTCTCTTGCCTGGGGTAAAAGCTTATCAGGTATATCGCCTTCAACATACTTTGCACCGAGCGTCTCATCATCATAATAAAGCGCTTTCATAGTGACAAGATCGATCGGGCCCCTGAAATTCTCTTCGGCCCCTATCGGTAACTGGACAGGAACAGGATTTGCACCTAATCTGTCTACCATACTGTTGACACTCATAAAAAAATCTGCTCCAACTCTGTCCATTTTATTTAAAAAAGCAATTCTGGGCACATTATATTTATTTGCCTGACGCCAGACAGTCTCTGATTGAGGCTCGACACCTGCCACTGAATCAAATACAGCCACTGCGCCATCCAACACTCTCAAAGACCTTTCCACCTCAATAGTAAAATCAACATGTCCGGGTGTATCTATGATATTTATTCTGTGATCCCTCCAGAAACAGGTAGTTGCCGCAGATGTTATTGTGATACCTCTTTCTTGTTCCTGGACCATCCAGTCCATCACAGCAGTTCCGTCATGGACCTCGCCTATTTTATAAGTTACACCTGTATAGTAGAGGATTCTTTCTGTAGTCGTGGTCTTCCCTGCATCTATGTGTGCCATAATTCCAATATTGCGCGTTTTTTCTAAAGGGAATCTCGACAAAATTTCTCTCCTCTGTTTTCTTTACCATCTATAATGGGCAAAAGCCTTGTTAGCCTCGGCCATTTTATGGGTATCTTCTTTCTTTTTAATAGAAGTCCCTGTGTTGTTAAAAGCATCAAGCAGCTCACCTGCCAGCCTTTCTCTCATCGTCTTTTCGCTTCTGCCCCTTGCATAACTGATCAGCCATCTTGAGGCCAAGGCCATCCTGCGCTGAGGCCTAATTTCGACAGGCACCTGATAAGTTGCTCCTCCGACCCTTCTCGGTTTAACCTCTACAAGAGGCTTGGCATTCTCCAATGCTGTCTTGAAAACCTTGAGAGGATCATTTCCTGTCTTTTCCTTGATTATATCGAATGCACCATAGCATATATTTTCAGCCGTAGACTTTTTACCGCTCGCCATTATTACACTAATAAATTTGCTGACTATTTTACTGTTGTATTTCGGATCAGGTAATATTTCTCTTTTTTCTGCTACTCTTCTTCTCGGCATTATTTACTCCATTTATTTAGGCTTCTTGGTCCCGTATTTGGACCTTCCACGCCTTCTGTCAGCCACACCCATAGAATCGAGGGTTCCCCTAATAATATGATATCTAACTCCGGGCAGGTCCTTTACTCTTCCGCCCCTTATCATAACAATAGAGTGCTCCTGAAGGTTATGTCCTATCCCGGGGATATAGGCTGTAACTTCCATCGCATTAGTCAACCTCACCCTGGCAACTTTTCTTAATGCAGAGTTCGGCTTTTTAGGTGTTGTCGTGTAAACCCTGACACACACACCCCTTTTTTGAGGGCATGACTTCAGGGCTGGACTCTTCGTCTTTCTCAATAAACTCTTACGACCCTGTCTCACTAACTGTGCTATTGTAGGCACTTATCCTCCAAAAAATAAAAATAAAACAATTTTCCTTTACTCCGGGAAAAACCTTGAAACTTTACCAGAGAAAGTTTCTTTTGTCAAGTTTATTTATAGGCAGAAATTATAGAACAATAATACTACCCTCAAACTTACCATCAAATTCCTTCGTGGAAAAATAATTATAGCACATATTAAATAATTTATGTAAATATTTTATTACATTTTTAAAATATTTTTTAAGTTCTATATTTTATGTCCGGCGTTACCATTCTATTCAATTCTTTGACAGCTTTTTCACTTCATTAGTATAATCATTCATGAAGACAAAAATTATATTAATTTTTACGCTGCTGTCTGTTGTGATTGGCGGTATAGCAGGCGGTTACATCGCCATTTCATCCGGAATGCCGTCCATAGAAGAGCTGAAGCAATATTCTCCGAATGCCGGCGCAAAAATCTATTCTGACGACGACATCCTGATAGGAGAGATAAAGATCGAAAAAGGCATATTCATACCGATTGACAATATCCCGCAGAATATGATCAATGCGATTATTGCTGTGGAAGACTCAAGGTTCTGGAAACACAAGGGCATCGACTATATCGCAATTTTGAGGGCGCTTTTAAAAGACCTTGTTCATGTGAGCCTGAAAGAAGGCGGAAGCACAATAACCCAGCAACTTGCAAAAGTGGTTTTTCTAACTCCTGAAAAGACGATCAAAAGAAAGCTAACTGAGGCCGCACTTGCAATAAAAATGGAAAAAAATCTCGGCAAAAAAGAGATACTCGAACTATATATCAATAAAATTTATTTCGGACACGGCGCTTATGGAATTGAGATGGCAGCAAGGACATATTTCGGCAAACCGGCAAAACAGCTCAACCTTGCCGAGGCATCACTGATAGCAGGGCTGATTAAGGCTCCTTCAGCATATTCTCCGTTTAATAATCTAACCAGGGCCAAAGAAAGACAGCTTATAGTCCTGAATCGCATGGAAGAAGAGGGATTTATTAAGCAATCAGACAGGGAAATCACCTATAATCAGCCATTATATCTGTCAGGTTTAAAGAAAGGTCTGGAAGTTAACAAGTATTTTGTAGAGCATGTCAGAAAATATCTTGAAGATAAGTATGGTGCAGACACTGTATATAAAGGCGGTCTTAAGGTATATACAACACTAAATAGAGGGATGCAGATTTCGGCTGTTAATTCAATACAATCAGGACTTAAAGATGTTGATAAGCGCAGGGGCTGGAGAGGGCCGTTAGAACATAAAAAAGATATAGATATCGACAAAGAGCTCAAGACCAAAGAGCTTTCCACAACCGTTACAATCAGTCCGGGAGATATATATTCAGGAATTGTACTTAAGGTGACTGAGAAAGAAGCACTTATAAAGACCAGGGGAGTCATAGGAAAACTTTCTATCAAGGATGCATTATGGGCATCAAAGATATTAAATCCCAGGGATAACACTACAAAAGCATTAAAATATTTCACTCTAAATCAGATATTAGATCAGGGTGATATTATAAAAGTAAGCATAAAGAGCATTCAGAATAAGAATGTTCAACTGTCTCTTGAACAGGAGCCTGAAATAGAAGGCGCTCTGGTTGCAATTGAACCCTATACAGGATTTATAAGGGCGATGGTAGGAGGCTATGATTTCACGAGGAGTGACTTTAACAGGGCTATGTCAGCAAAACGGCAACCAGGTTCTGCATTTAAACCTGTTATTTATGCCGCTGCAATGGATAATGGTTTTAACCCTGCAAGCATAATTAACGATGAACCTGTAACGTATATCGGCGGGGAAAAAGGTGAGTGGAGTCCTGAAAATTATGACCATAAATATTACGGACCGACTCGTTTAAGGGAAGCCCTCACTTATTCAAGGAATATTGTAACCATTAAACTTGTTGAAGCCATCGGCATAGACACTGTTACAAACTATGCCAGGAATGTAGGTTTTCAGGGAGATATTCCGAGAAACCTCAGTATCGCTTTAGGGTCTTTTAACACAACACCGCTCGAACTGGCAATGGTTTACAATACATATGCGAGCAACGGTATGAAAGCAGCGCCCATATCTGTTAAATATATTGTCGACCGCAAAGGGAGAGTTCTGGAAAGCAATGATCCAAACCCTGAACAGATCATAAGCCCCCAGACTTCTTTTCTGATAACCTCTATGATGGAGGATGTAGTGAAATACGGAACCGGATGGCGGGCAAAGGCTATCGGCCGGCCCTCTGCAGGTAAAACCGGTACTACCAATGACTATAAGGACGCATGGTTTGTTGGATATACACCCAATCTCGTGTCTTGTGTATGGGTTGGATTTGATAACTATAAGACATTAGGTACTCAGGAGACAGGGGCAAGGGCAGCTTCTCCTATATGGGTTTCTTTCATGAATAATGCTGTTGCGGGAGAACCTGAAGCGTTTTCGCAGCCGGAAGGGATAGTCAGTTACTTTATAGATCCCAAGACAGGTCTGTTGCTGCATGATGATTCCGGGATAAAGGAATATTTTAAAGAAGGGACCCAGCCAAAACAGTATTCTCCTTCAAAATCCATATGGGAGATGAGAGACCCTTCACAGCTTAATTTTGATTAACTGCCGTTTTCCAGGCAAAAGGAGGGAAAATGAAACGTTTTATCCTTTTTCTGATAATCATAATGTCATTTTTGACAGTATCAATCGCAAGCGCAGACGATGATTATGCACAAGGTTTATCTTTTTATAAAAAGCGGGACTTCAGATCTTCTATAAAATATCTGATGAGCTATGTTGATAAAACCCCTGATCCGGGAGCCTATTATCTGATAGGATATGCAAGTTATAAATTAAAAGATTATCCGAAGGCAAGAAAATATTTTAATGATGCCTATACACTCGATCCAGATTTCAAACCTGCCATGATCAAGATAAAATAAATCAGCTGTATCGGATACGATCGGGAGGGATTATTTCTTGGGCGTCTTTTTGGATATATAGACAATACAATCCTCGCATATCTTGCCTGTTTCCCTGTTGCATATCATCCTGTTAAGTTCCCAGCAGGGTTTTGTCTTGTCTATGTAAGCAGAGCATTTATTTTTTCTTTCCTCTGAACACTCTGTTATCTCCCAGCAGGGTGCGTAATCCAGGAGCTTTTTTATGCCCTCAATGCTTATCTTCTTGTTATGGATAAGATCCCTCAAACATCTCAGCCATTTTATGTCATTCTCCGAATAAAATCTGTTCTTGTTCCTTCTGGCAGGTTTCAGCAATCCGTGTTTTTCATAGAGTCTTAATGTCTGATCCGTAGTCCCTATCAACTCGGCAACAATCCCTATGGGATAAAGCGGCATATCCTTTTTTGCTTCTTCGCTCAGTTCCTTTTTCATTTTCTCCCTCGCCATATATGTTGATTATTATATCATTATATTTAAAAAGTTTCTTGATAATTCAGGTTATTAATACATTATTAAACTAAAAATTTCAAGTTTTTTATTTTTCCCTATTGACATTTGAAATTGGCTTATGTAATATTACACCCAATTTCCCCTAAGGAGGCCCTTTATGCACGAGGAAAAACTCTTGATGGATATATTTGTTAATCCTGAAACCGTCCCGCATTTTGTCTCTTATGCCTTTCTTGCTTCGATCATTCTCATTACAGTCTCTTTAATCGTAAGAAATTCGATCAAACTTGTTCCTGCGGGAGCACAGAACTTTATGGAAACAGTAGTTGATGCCATACTTAATCTCTGCGAAGAAAATATCGGACATCACTGGGCAAAACATTTTTTCCCGATGATAGGCACTATCGCTCTCTTCATAGTAGTCTGTAATTTTATGGGTCTTATCCCCGGGTTTTATTCTCCAACAAGCAATATAAACACCAATGCTGCAATGGCAATACCTGTTTTTCTGGCAACACATATTTACGGGATACGTGTTCACGGATTCAGCTACATAAATCATTTCCTGGGACCGATACGCTCAATATTTGCACTGCCGCTTATGATACTGATGTTCGTCATCGAGTTCATCGGACACCTTGTAAGACCGGTAACACTGACTGTCAGGCTTTTCGGGAACATGGTAGCAAAGCACTACCTGCTGGTAGTGCTCGGCCTGATTTCACCATGGTTTTTTCCTACTTTAATATTGTTGCTTGGTACGCTTGTGAGTATCATACAGGCATTTGTATTTACATTGCTTGCGACTCTTTATCTTGCTGGTGCCGTAGAAGAGGCACATTAAATCAAAGTCCTTTAGAAAGGAGGAAGGGAAAGAATGAAGAAAACAGTATCATTAATCCTTTTGGCCCTGTCGCTTGTTGTTCTGTTGTCGCCTGCGGTTTTTGCAGAAGAGGCTGCTGCTGGAGCTGCTTCACCCGCTGATGCAAAGCTTAAATACTACGGTATTGCCGCTCTTGCATGCGGTATCGCAATAGGCGTTGCTGCGCTCGGGACAGGTATCGGCCAGGGTATCGGCCTGAAAGGCGCAACAGAGGGTATTGCAAGGAATCCGGGTGCATCCGGCAAGATCACAACGACCCTGATCATCGGTCTTGCCATGATCGAGTCCCTTGCCATTTATGCGCTCGTTGTGGCACTGATTCTGCTGTTTGTTAATCCGTTCAAGATATAAGGCGGAATATAATCTTTTTTAAAAAAAGGCCGTGTAAACCACGGCCTTTTTTTTGTTTCTCAAAATCGCTTATCAGTTATCTTATTTAACCCTTTATCCTCTCGTACATCCTTGCATTTTCAATAGCGATCCCTCCCTGTTCGGCAAGGGCGACCGCAAAATCTATCTCATCCTGGCTGAAGTCCCTGTTTTCATCGGTAAGCAACCGCATTATACCGATAATGGTTCCTCTGACCACGATCGGCACTACAAGTATGCTCTTTATCCCTTCCTCTTTCGCCTCGTCCCTATAAACAATTCTTGGATCAGTAGTTGCATCATAGATAGCGACAGGTTTCCCTTCAAGCGCAAAAGAAATGCTGTCTTCAGCATCAACAGGACCCCTGTTCAGATACTTCTCGCTCAGTCCATGCGAGGCGACCAACTCGAGTTTTTTACCTGTTGAATCAAGCAGCCTGATCGTGGCGGCTTTTGTATTCATAATTTCAGGTATCTTTTTGACGATCAAATCAAGCACTTCGCGGATATCCAATGTTGAACTTATGGTCTTCGAGACCTCCTGAATCGCCTTCAGGAATTTTATTTCCCTGTACTGCCTTTCATACATCCTTGCATTTTCTATGGCTGTACCGCATTGTTCTGCCAGAGAAGCAGCAAAGGCAATCTCTTCATTTGTGAAATTTCTCGGCCATCCTGTAAGAAGTCTTAGAATTCCTATAACCTTGCCCTTTGCAATTACCGGAAGCGTCAGCATGCTTTTAATGCCTTCTTCCTCCGCCTCTTTTCTATACATTAATCTTTTATCCGTAGTAACATCGTATATAGCAACAGGCTTTTCGTTTAAAGCCTCTATAATATTCTCTTCTGTATCGACAGGTCCTCTGTTTAGGTATTTTTTGCTCAGTCCATATGCTGCAACAAGATTAAGCTTTTTTCCTGTATCATCGAGAAGCCTTATTGTGGCTGCCTTCAGGTTCATTACCTCTGGTATCTTTTTGACAATCATATCCAGGATCTCGTTCACATTGAGGGTTGAACTGACGGCCTTTGTGACAGCCTCAAAAACATTCAGATATTCTTTTTCTCTTGAAACTGTTTTTTCGAATATGCGCGCGTTCATAATGGCGCTAGCAGCCTGTTCTGCTATCGCTGCCATAAATTTCAGATCTTCATCCGAATATTCAACCGGCTCGGAGGTATACATCCTCAGAACGCCTATAATTTCGTCCTTGAACCTCAACGGAATGGAAAGTATGCTCCTTATCCCTTCCCTTTCCGCTTCCTTTCTGTACCTGGCATTTTTATCGGCTGTAATATCGTAAATAGATACAGGTTTCCCTGCCAGCGCATCATCAATGCTTGCGTCGTATTCAACGGGTCCTTTATTGGCATATCCCTGACTTAACCCGTGGTAAGCAGCAAGCTCAAGCTGGCTCTTCTCTTTGTTCAGAAGCCTCAGGAGACTCGCCTTGACGTTCATTACCTTAACAACATTCGTCACTATAAGTTTCAAAACCTCGTCGAGGGAAAGGCTCGTGCTTATCGCCTTGCAGATGTTCTGGTAACTCTCCATATATAACTTCTTCGAAAATATCTTTTCAGCGCACAACGGGCACATCGAGTGCGTGAAGTCCCCAAAACCTTCTTCTGTCAGAAACGCCTCCAGTTGTTCCCATGTGTCGGTATCTTTCCTTATCTTTTTGCACCAGCCGCAGATAGGGATAAGCCTCTCCATCTTCTGGGTCCTCAGCTGAAAAGCCCTGAGTCCCTTAAATAGTGAAATATCCCTGAAGGTTATGATGACGCCGAGAAATTTCCCGTCTCTGTATAACGGGGAAATGTGCTCCTCTACAAGCACCTTTCCGCCATCTTTTTTCCTGAGGAATAAATTCCTTTGAATGGGTCCCCTGCTGCCTGGACTGACAGTCAGGGGACATCCGGAATCGCAGAGTGTGTTGCCTTTTTCATCTTCGTGATTAAGCAATTCGCAATAGCAGTTCTGGCCTGTCATCTCATCGGATGTATATCCGGTTATGCCCTCGGCACCTTTGTTCCAGAACGTAATCTTTCTGTCGTTGCTTATAAAATAGACACCGTCAGCAACATTACTTAGGATATGATGATACAGTTTCAGTTTTTTGTCGAACATTATCTCCCTGATCCGAATATTCTCAATAGATATTTTTAAAAATCCACTTAAACGTATTATAATGAAATACAAACTATTTTGTATAAAGGTATCCAGTATTGGACAGCTCAATTTTCCCTGTATTAAAAGAAAAGGCTCTCAGGAAAGCAGAAGAAATAGGCATGCCCTCTTTTTATGCTGAACACAAAAGGGAGCTGGAATTGTCTCTCCGCTCTTTTTCAGACAATAGGATGATCCTTAAATGTAGAACTTATCTTGACGAATCAAAATTGCACCCGGCACACGGCATTTGTCATTGTGAAAAAGTAGCTCTGGAAGCGGGCGCAATATTACGGATAGAGAGCGCAGCCGGCGATTATACAGACAATGAAAAAGAAGAACTGATGCTCTGCGCCCAGATAGCAGGGATCTTTCATGATATCAAGCGCATGGAAAAAGATCACACGATCGCAGGCAGCATAGAGGCGGAACGGATACTAAACGATTTTGATTTGGAAAAACGTCACAAACGGTATATTATAGCAGCAATAAGAAATCATGAGGCATTTAAGGAAATCCTGGATTCCGAGGACAATAAAGCCAAACTGATAAGTGATTCTCTCTACGATGCCGATAAATTCAGATGGGGACCTGATAATTTTACGACTACCCTCTGGCTTATAATTGAGTCGGCCGGTATGTCCGCAGACACTCTCTACAGCAATTTCAAGGAGAAGGTTGAGGGCATCAGAAGAATAAAGCATACATTCAGGACAGAGACCGGCAGGCGATACGGGCCGGAATTCATCGACCTCGGAATAAAGATCGGCAATGAGATATATAGTGAAATGGAGCGTATTATAGTCAGGAGATAACATGTTACTTATAACTGATTTAAATAAAATAACATCAAAATTCAGCAACAGCATAATAACACTGGGCAACTTTGACGGCCTTCATCTCGGACACCAGGCATTGATAAAGATGATCATGGACAGGGCAAGGGAAACAGGGGCTAAAAGCCTTGTAGTAACCTTCAGACCTCACCCGTTGAAAATACTCGCCCCTGATAAATGCCCCCCCTTAATAAGTATATATGAGGAAAAAATTAGGCTATTCGAAAAACTCGGCATAGATGTTCTTGTCAAGATCCCTTT
The DNA here is from genome assembly GCA_021813425.1 of Nitrospirota bacterium. Classification (GTDB taxonomy): domain Bacteria; phylum Nitrospirota; class Thermodesulfovibrionia; order Thermodesulfovibrionales; family UBA6898; genus JAKAKQ01. The sequence goes on along the minus strand of JAKAKQ010000358.1, from coordinate 181 downwards.
TACACTGGATTTTTCGTCCATGACACCCAAGGACTTTGTAAAAGAAATTTTATGCAACCTGCTCGGAGCAAAGGAGATATTTGTCGGGTCTAATTACAGGTTCGGGAAAGGCAGAGAGGGGAATATCAGGATGTTGAAAGAACTTGGTGAGGAATTAGAGTTTAAGGTAATCTTACCTTAA
>JAKAKQ010000120.1 GCA_021813425.1 Nitrospirota bacterium | reverse complement strand
CTTTACGGTTCCCTGTCCTGTCATATTCGAACTGCACCTTGCCTGTGTCGAGCATACGCCAGGCTTCATTGTAGCGATATGTTTCAGTAACGTCCTTCCCCCTTCTGACCTGCCTGCGAGTACCGCCGGGACCGTAGCTGATCTCAAGTTCCTCATCGCCGGCAACCGATGTCAGCCTGGTGTCGCCATCATATTTCAGACGGTCACGGGTCTTTGAAGGGAGTTTCTCGATCTCGGAAACAAGGTTCTCCTGGTTCCATGAATAATTTCTGCCGGTTATTATCTCGTTATCTTTTTTATGTATTATGGATAAAATCCTGCCGGTCTTGTCATAAGTGAAATGAGAATTCACTCCACTTGAGCGGTTTAAGGCCGTGACATTCCCGCCCTTATCATAAGAAAACGTGCAGGAAGGACCGCCTCCAGTCACAGAGACCTTCAGAAGCCTGCCGTCGGCATCGTGTTCATATCTGACCTCAGTGCCTCCGATCATCAGGGCATAATCCCTTCCTTCTTTCATATAGGCAGCTTTGACAGCAGGCATACCTGAAATCTGCTCTGAAAGGGGCCTTCCTGCAGCATCGTATTTGATCGATACCTTTACATCCCTGCCTGCAGCTTCAATAATCCTGTCAGCCTGGTCATATTTAAAGCTTCTTTTTTCACCATCAGAATATTTCTTCTCTATAAGCCTTCCGCTTATGTCATAGGTAAAAGTTACTGTATTCCCATCAGGATCTTTTACAGACGTCAGCCGGCCTGCCTTATCATATGAATAATTCCATATATTGCCTGCGGAATCTCTTGCCTCGGTCACAGAACCGTTACGATAAACAAAGGTATTCAAACCCCTGCCCGGGACCACCACCTCGGTTATCCGGCCTGCTGCATCCCTCTTGTAGGTTGAGGTCCCGCCATCCGGGGTCGCTGCCATGTATATATTGCGCGAGGAGTCATAAAAAAGCTGGTTCTGCGGAAAACCTGCCATATGCACCTTTACCGGGGTCCCGGACGGATCATAGTTCACTGACAGATGGTTTACGTTATTGCTGCTGATCCGCAAAGGGTTTCCGGAATCATTGTATTCAATTTCTATTGCATTGCCGAGGGGGTCGGTCATCCGCTTGATGTTTCCCCTGTTGTCATAGGCGAAATAACTGGCGCCGCCGATGCCGTTAGTGAGGCTTTCAAGCAATGACTGGCTGTTATAAATGTATGATGTCCTTGAACCATCTAATGCCTTAATGCTTTTGATCAGACCGTTTGGATAGTAAGTATAATCCCCTCTCCTGCCCGCCTTATCGGAAATACCGGTCAACAGGGCATAATCATCATAGACAAAACGCTCCACTTCACCTGCAGGATAATGAACCTCTGCAGGAACAAGCCATTTTTTGTGATATACATACCGGGTAGTACGTCCCAACGGGTCTGTCTGTGAAAGAAGCAGTCCGCTATTGTCATAGCTGTATTTCGTTATTCCACCATAGGGATTAACAAGAGAGACAAGCCTTCCGTTATCAAATCTGAACTCCCATTTTCCTCCCCACGGACCGGTCATCTTTCTGAGATTTCCGTTATTTAGCGTCTCAAAGGTCCATTTTTCATCTTCGGCATAACGGATAATGTTCCTGTTTCCGTCAGATATATAAGAAATGAACATTAAACCTGAGGTAAGGCCCGACACTCTGGAGGAGTTCCCGTGATAGTCGATCTCAGCAGATCTGCTGTCAGGATAGAGAATCTGCATAAGACGGCTTGCGCTGTCGTAACTGTATCCGACCCTCGTCCCATCAGGGCGGGTTACATGTGACAGCCTTTGATGGCTGTCATACTGATAACGCACACGCCTCCCGGTCAGATCCTGAACCTCGGAAATATAATTACCGGACCACACAAGTTTTATCCCTTTTCCGAGATTGCTGGAGACCCTGACGACTTTTTCACGTTCCCTGTCTATTGAAATACGGTTGTTCCTGGGGTCATTTATACTGACCAGCCTGCCTGAATCATCGAAGCTCTGCTCTATTCCAGGGGGCATGATACGAATAAACCCTCTGCTCTTTTTTTGAATCTGTTGTCCCGGCAGATCAGGACAGATATATAAACCCTGGGGATTTGCATGGAACAGGTATTCACTGCCGGCCTCATCCATCAAGACAAGTCCTTTCCCGGCAATTAAGAGACGCATTCCAAAGCTCCATGACCAGCCCGGACCGAATCCGCTCTCAGTCTCAGTTAGGTCAGACCTGTAAGTCCTTGTCAGTCTGACAGGAAAGATCAGGTCTTTAACCAGGATATCTTCCTCCTGAAACGTAAGGATACCTGTCCACGGATTTACTTTCAGCATATTCAGAATGCCCTGTCCTGTTTTATCAGAGCTCTCAAGCGGGGGAAGAAGATTGTAGGCGCCTGCCTGCGGCAAAACAACGCAATCAATACTAAAAACAACTATCAGCAGAACAATTAATATTTTCCTGAACATATATATCCTCCGGTCAAATTATTTTAGACTGCCGCTGACCACAACACCCCTGTTTCCGAACCTCGGGTTTACATATGTTACCCTGATAGAAAAACTCCCGGAAGTTGCATCGTCAGGTATAGGGATAGAAACTGAAAAAGGCTGTCTCATAGGCCCTGCGCCTTTTGGCTGGGTGTATACATAGTTCCTGGTTTCCTTCCCGGCTGAAACAGAAACATCAAGTGTTCCGTAAAAGCTCCCATATTCGGTATCATAATTTGCAGGTTTGTCATAAATACCCGTGCCTGAAACAGTAAAAGTATTACCTGCAAGCTGTCCTTCAAATGAGCGTGTATGTGTAAAGCCTTCGGAATCCTTGGGCTGACCAAGCTGGGGCCCTGATATGGAATAAACTATCTGAAGACCGTTAAACAACTCTTTGTCGAATGTCCCGCTTGAGCTTCCAGCCGGCCCTCTTTTGATAGCAGCGGGTATTTCAGGTTTCTTTGTCTTATTGTCATAATTTTCCGGAGGAGGCGTTGTCTCGTCTTTTGGTTTTTTTATGTCTTTGGGTTTCTTTTCGGGTTTCTCGTAAACAGGCCTTCTGTCACCAGCCCATTTTGTCCAGTCAGTTCCCTTCTGTCCTCTGTCATCTTTTGGACAATAAGGGGGACAGCTATATCCTCTGTCCTTATTGGAATCCCCTTCATCAGTTGAAGTATCACCGGTTTTCCCGATCGGCTTTCTGTAAGTATCAGGCTGTGCAATAATTACATCCTCAGGGACCTGGGGTTGCTTATCTTTAATCTTTCTTCCCCTCTGTTTGTCCTGAAATTCCTGACCTATTTTATCTGCTTCTGAAACGTCAACAGGCTGCCGGTTACCACCACCCTTCAGATTGGGATCATCAAGTGGATCGTATCCGGAACTTTTCGGTTTATTACTGTCTATAGCATCTGTTACTTCCTTCCCGGATTTCTTGTCACCCAAAAGGCCTTCTTTTGCCTTACCCCATGCAACAGGGTCATTTCTCTTAAGGGCATCTTTTCTCTCTGCAGGAGTCATTTGTTCCCAGGTCTTTTTTGCTGAAGTTTCCTGTTTTTTATTCTCTCCAGTCTTTCCTTTCTGACCCTGAGGCGATTCTTGTTCAGCCTTTTCTTTTTTATCTTTCTCTTTAGCGCCCTTTTTCTCTTTATCTTTATCCTTCTTCGCGCCCTTATTTTCGTTCCTGTATCTCTCAGAATACGTCCTGTCATTAGGATCTTTGTTTGCCTTTACGATCTTGTTGAATTCATCAGAAAGCGCATTCAGGTCCTTACTTATGTCTGATGCCTCCTGTGCGGCCTCGGTTGCCCTCCCTCTCTCTTCCTCCAGAAGCATTAGCGCTTCGTCTAAGGTTTTAACCCTTTTTATCTTGTTGCCCAGGCCTTTTGCATCATAGGTTAATGCACCTACAATTTCTTCGCCTGGCACATTAGGAACGATTTTTGCCCCCCACTCCAGGACTTCATCACCAATGGCATCTATAGCCTGCTTTGTAGCCTGTTTTCTTGCCTTTGATAATTTCTCACGCAATTCGTTTAATTTTGCGAGGTATTCCTTCGTCATCTTATATCTTTCTTCCCAACGCTCTTTAGGCTTCTCAAAAGGGTTCTTGAAGTTTAGAGATTTATTTGCATCAGGCTGAATCTTCCAGGCCTCAAACAGGTTTGCATCGAGCAGACCGGTCTTCTTGTTAAGCTTATTTTTTATCTTATCCCATGCCTTTTTTCGGTCGTCTTTTGTTTCTCCGGATGGGTTTGTGTTAGCAAGGGTTTCTATCTCTTTTGATGACCTGTCTACAACCGTCTGGGTCTCAGAGCACCAGGCCTTACTGCAGAAAAGGGAAAAGATTAAACCCATTGCAAGGAATGAAGATATTCTTATCATGTTTCTTAAAGGTCTCACAATGGCTTATTTCTTTCCTGAATTCTTATTTCCCTTCAAGGATCGCCTTCACATCGATCCTGTGAGGCGTTACATTAGTTGGCTCCAGCCTGAAACCTGTAAACTTTCTTGATGCCAGTTCATCGGCTATGTTGGTGGATTTGCCTCCGTAATCAATCGCAAGTTCGGCAATGCCTCCTGTAAAGCTCCTCTGATGAACTGCCTTGACACCCTGGGTCTCTTTTTCTAAGAGTTTCTTTATTGCTGCAAGGTGCCTGTATGAAACCAGTCCGCTTATCATCACTGTTATCTCCTGGGAACGGCCGTAAACCTCGCCGCTCCACTGTTTTACTATCATAGCGATAAGTTCATCGGACATTTTTTCACTGGCCTCTTTGATGGCAAGCGCGCCGCCCTGCAGTTCATCTATATGCACCTGGGCCCCCTGGGCGCTCTTTGACGCTATGACCTTTGCGGTATCTGTCCTGATGACCCTGGCCTGGAGTGTTGCCTGAAGTGACTGCATGTTGGTCCCGTAAAGCTTCCCGCCTGCGTTCTTAGAAAAGGCCTTGCCTGAAATCACAACCTGTGCCCCGTATTTCAAACCCTCTGCTGCGGCTGCTGCGTTATCGCCTTCGAGTATTCTAAGGGCTTTATCCCTTGTTATGTTGGCCTTAACCGTATCAGGGTCTACAACATTGAATCCGGCATTGATGAATTTTTCCATCATTGTCGATTCTGCCTGACCCACACTCTCAAATCCTGTGGTACCGTAAAGACCTCCTACTTTTTCCTCCATAATGATCATCACCTTCGGCTTCTCCACCAGCACATGCAGGAGCCCGAGCGCGCGAAGATCATCCATGAGATTTGCCTTCCCGACCTCTGCCTGCACCCTTACCTTGTAGATGTCACCTTCCGGACGCTCGGAAAGTATTTTATATCTTTCTATATAACCTGTGGTCTGGGCAAGGACCTTGTCATGGATAACCTTATAGTTTTCGCTCATTGTATCGGAAGATACAAGCGTGCCGACCGCCTGTTCAACAGCTTTTCTGAGCGCATCATCTATCGCCTTATCACGCGCAATAACATTGTTGCCTCCGATTATTGCAGCCATACCCTCTGCAACAATGATCTCGCCTGCATCAGAAGATGCAGGCTGAAAATATACAAAAAAGGACAGGACTGCAACTGCGATCAGTATAATCTTGCCGAAATATTTCACGGGAATATTCTCCTGAATTCATATCCAAGTGTTATTTCCATCTCAATTTCCACGCTGCCGTCGCTGAGGTATCTTGTGTCGATAACTTTTGCGCCCCTGATAAAGGCATCAACCCTGGCCCGTATTGTATCATTCTGGGTAATAAAGTCCCTGACAGTGGTGTTTGAACTTATTGTCACGCCATATGCCTGTTCAAGCAGATTCCTCATGGCATCCACCTTTGCAGCCCTCTCTGCCATAAGCCTTGCCTGTGCCTGACTGACTGCGCTCGGCGGAGGCGCTCCTCCTCCCTTGGCGCTTACCTTTATCGGCACCCACTCAGCCCTTGGCTGTGTCTCCTGGACAGGCGCCACAACACATCCTGATATTATCATGGTCACAAAAACTGCTAAAAGAAAAATCACTTTAGTTCTGTACATACTATGCCTCCTTATCTTGTTATAAGCATTCTCCTTAACGGCTCGATTTCTATCTCTACCTCAACTTCGTAGCTTCCATCACCAAGCGCCCTTTCCGATACAACCCTTGCTCCCTGTATAAAGGCGTTGACCCTTGCGCGCATATCATCGCTCTGGGTAACAAAATTCCTTACTGTCGTATCGCTAGTTACCCTGACTCCATAAACCTGCTCGAGAAGATTCCTCAGTGCATCGAGTTTCGCAGCCCTCTTGGCCATCAAAGACCTCTCCGCATTGCCCATCGAAGGGTCATTAGGTTCAACCCCATTGCCTTTAGCCCTGACTATATCACCGCCCATCATAGGAGGAGGCGAAGAAGGCCCTGCAGGAGAACCTGAAGGCGCCCCGTAACCAGTTGCCCTGAACGTCTCCCTGTCATAATAGATCCTTCTGCCGACCACATCTTCAACCCTTCCCAAAGTCACCTCAACCGTCACCTCGGCTGTGCCGTCAGGTTGTTCAATATAATCGATCTCACGGGCGCCCTGAATCACTGCGTCAAGTTTTGCCCTTATCACATCCGACTGAGTAACAAAATCCCTCACTGTAGTACTCGAATCAATTCTGACTCCATATACTGTTTCCAGCAGGTTCCTGAGTGCGTCAACCTTTGCAGCCCTTTTTGCCATAAGCCTCTGCTGTGCTGTAATCTGGGCGTTTACATCCGGAATCGAAATAAACGAGGCAACAAAACAAAAGAACAGAAAAAGCGCAAATACCTTCAAAACCCTGTGAGTATGAATTTTCATCCGAACCTCCCTGAAAAATTTTATTGTTCTATTCTTACAAACTTTTTTATTATCTTATACCATTCATCCAATGTAACCCTCAAAGGTCCCCGGCTTGTTTCTTTAGGTTTTTTTGCTGTTACACCAGATGAGACTTTTACATCTTTTGCCGAAACCTGTGCAAGGATCCTTATCCCTCCATCTTCAAGGTATTCCTCTTCCTTAATAGTCATACCCTTCACAAACCCCTGCAGTTCAGAATAAAAGTCGCTCTCTTCATAATCTTTTATCCCTTTTGCAGCGAGAGCATTTCTGTAAGCATCGATAATTGCGGCCCTTCTTGCCATCAGGCGCGCCTGTGCCTCACTCTGGACCTTTATAGGGGGATAACCTATCCCCTGAACAGTATAGGTATCTTTCTTACTGTCATCCTGATCATTTGCAGCCTCTGCTGAAAAGACAGTGGCAGGAGCAAGCAGAAAAAATATTATGACTGTAATAATTTTCTTGTTAAGCACAGTAGTATCTTTTTATCTTATCTTGCAGGTCCAACAGCACCGGCCGGTGGAGGTGGAGGCGGCGGCGGACCATCAGGAGATATGATAACAACCGGCGGCGGAGGCGGCTCCTGTGTATATATATAACAACCACCAAGTGACAATAAAAGCAGGACGAACAACATTACAGCAGCGATTTTTTTCATTAATTTTTTCTCCTTTATTTAGGAATGTATCTTATGAAAAATGCTAACAAAGTTATTATTACATTGTCAATTCAATAAATGCCGGGATTGACATCCGACCTGTATTTATATAACCTTTAAAAAGGGCATGGAATTATTACCTGGTTATCTATAACAAGGAGGAACGTTTATGGGCAGAATGACAGCAAAAAAGGATTTCAGGACTTTAGTATGTTTTTGGGGATTTATCCTGTTTTCTTTGATATTACCAGCTTCATCACAGGCTATAGTTGCCGGTATGCCTGTCCCGCCGGGCCAGCAGGATATTTATTATGACAAAATCGCATCTCCGGTGTTGACCGATGATCCTCTGGAGGCAAAGCCCGTCGGTTTCGGCTCGGCGGCTCAGGGCGGCAATACCTTAAGCGTCAGGTTCAGTCTCCCTGCCTTTGATGGTCCGGTGGACATTTATGTTGCATTTACCCTGTCTACGGCCCCGGCTTATATCAACATCCTGAGTTCGGACGGCCAGACTTTCAAGACCTTTTTGATAGACGATGTCGTCCAGCAATTTGCGATGGGGACATTGCCGTCCGGAGTCGAGAAATGGAAATCAAACCAGATCGGGCCGTTGGACGATACTTCGTTCGGCGACATACCTCTTTCGGACATAGAATCAGGGATCTATTATGTTTATTTTCTTGTAACCCCTGCAGGAAGGGTAGACCGCTATTATTTATGGGAGACTTATTTTCTTAATCCCCTTTTAAGCGATTTCCAGACATGCTCAGGAAAACCGTCAAATCCTATCGGGATACAGGACAGGCGGCTTCTTATTGCCACATCGCCGGACGGAATCAATTTTAGCAGGACCAATACCGTGCTCGCCGATAATTCAAGCGTGCCTGATGCAATTGTATTGCCGTCAGGAAGAATGCTGGTCTATTATGTCACTTCCTGCAAGATCACCAGCAGTCAAAATTCCGATTTGAATGAGATCGTTGCAGCGGTTTCCGATAATAACGGCAATTCGTGGGCATATAAAAACGTTACCTTTAATGGTGTGCCTTCGGGTTCCACCCCTCCGGTTGACCCCAATGTAGTGCTTAAGCCCGATGGTTCGTTAAGGCTTTTTGCTACAATAGACCCTGATGTCATGGGAACTCAAAAGGCGCGCACATACTCCTTCATTTCAACTGACGGAGGTTTTACTTATAACATGGAAGGAGAAAGGTTCTCGGTTTCGGGTATGGATGTCCTCGATCCTGAAAACTTCAGGTTCAGCGATACAAATTGGAAGATATACGCAGGCACGCGTCATGCGACTTCTACGGACGGCAACACCTTTACGGATCAAGGGACCATCTGTGTTGCGACCGATGATTTGGGACGCTGTTTTATCGTCGCAGATATTACGGACTTTTCATCTGCTGCACCTCTTTACAGGATGTATGTGCACGGCATTATCGGAACAAGTGAGGGGATCAGGTCCCTGACCTCGACAGACACAAACACATGGACCCTTGAAGCCGGGAACCGGCTTACTATTGATACATCTGCCGGGAAAGAGTACATGTATGTTAATTTCCCGACTGTAGGCCGGCTTAATAACGGGACTTATATAATGATTTACGAGACAAGAATACCTTAATTATTTATAAAACGATGGGGCCTCGCAAGCTGCCCGCAGGCCCCACTAAGCGCTTTTACCAAGGAAGTCCTCTGCTTAGTATTATTTATAAATAATTTGTCAGCAGGAGTCTTTTTATAATCTTTTTCGTCTCTTAAACAAGCCAACAAGCAATGGAATTATCAAGACCATTAAATCAAGCGCAGTTGTCAGCGTATCCTGTTTTGCTCCTATGGAGCAGCCTCCTCCACCGCCCCCTCCACTGCTGCTCCCGGACAATGTTGTGACAGATATTTCGTTCGAATAAGGCGAATCCCCCGAGGCTGAGTTAAATGCCCTTACCCTGTAAGTATAGACTGTCGAAGGACTTAGTCCTGTATCAGTGAATGTCGTAATATCCGGCCCTGTCACCGCTATCTGGACATAATTGTTGTCGCTTCCCTTTCTTTCTATCTTATAACCTTCTTCCGACTTTGAATTGTCCGTCCATGTAAGTCTGATACTTGAGCCCGATATTGCAGAGGCATTAAGACCTGACGGAGAAGCTAAGGGCACAGCGATAGATGCCTCAACAGGTAAGGATTCGGCCTGAATATTTTCAGCTGATGGAGGATTTGGCAGTACACTGTACGCCTTTACCCTGTAAGAATAAGCGGCGCCATCAATTGCCGAATTGTCAGTATATGATATCGAATTTGCAGGGAGCGTCAATATTTGAAAATACTGGCTTCCGACAGTCTTCCGTTCTATAACGTATCCATCCTCACCGGTTGCGTTATCCGTCCATGCAAGATTGATCACATTCGGACTATTGACAGTCAAAGAAAATGCCGAAGGTGACAGAAGCGATGAAAGCGACCTGTAAGCGTTAATCCTGCCGCCTGTTCTTATCACTCCCTGAAGGTTAGGCAGTATATCAACGTAACGGAGTATTATTCCCCGAATCTGAGAATAATTAAAAACCGGATAATGACTATACAGCAATCCCGCAAGGCCGGAGACAATAGGCGCCGACATGGAAGTCCCTGAATCATATTTATACCCCGAAATTACAAGGGACAGGGGAAAAGTGCTCAGTATATCTTCTCCGGGCGCTGCAACGTGAACGGATTTCTGCCCATAGTTGCTGAATGATGCCCTCCTGTCGTTCTGGTTGGTTGATGCAACAGAGACGATATTCGGGAGATTGTAACCCGCAGGATATTGAGGGAAAAGGTCATTGTCATCTCCTATACTGTCGTCTCCTCCATTGCCGGCTGCTGTAACTAAAAGCACCCCTGCGCTGTTTGCTGTATTGATCATATCAAATTCAAAATTGGAAAAGTCGCTTCCGGTAAAACTTGCATTAATGATCTTTGCTCCCTTTGCTATCGCATAGTCTATAGCTGCAATTTCGTCTGCAATAGTGCCTTCTCCCTTGTCATTAAGTATTTTCAACGGCATTAATTTTACGTTCCATATCACACCTGCAATGCCTGTGCTGTTATTCCCGACCGCACCTGTAATGCCTGCAACATGCGTGCCGTGCCCTTCGTCATCCTTCGGGTCGTTGCTGTTGCTAACAAAATTCCAGCCCATCCGGTCGTCTATCCTGCCGTTACCATCATCATCCATGCCATTATTCGGATCCTCCACAATATTTAGCCAGATATTACCGGTCAGGTCAGGATGGTTATAGTCTATACCCGTATCAAGAAAAGCTATAATCACCTGCTCACTTCCCTTGCTTATATCCCATGCATCTGTTGCCTTTATGTCTGCCCCCCGAGTCCAGTTAACGGACTGCCCGGTGTTCTGCAGGGACCACTGGAGGTTGAAAAACGGATCATCGGGAACGGTCTCTGCAGCATGTCTGATATAATTAGGCTCAGCGTAAAGGACATTCGGATCAGACATATATGCGGCAATGGCATCCCTGACAGAGAGACCTTCAGGAAGCCTGACATGTTCGATGTCAGGCGCCAAATTGAATCGTCTCTTGACCGAAGCGCCAATAGTCTGATGGGTCTTTATTGCAGAAGCTTTTGCGATACCGTGTTTAAACCTGACCAGCATCTCCCCTGCCCTGTAATGTCCGTTGCCCGTCGCAGACAGAACTGAACGGATAGAGATATGTGAAGCTGTCGTCTCCTTTCCGCCATTGGTTAAAACATCCGCTGTTTTATCGCTTCCG
>JAKAKQ010000140.1 GCA_021813425.1 Nitrospirota bacterium | reverse complement strand
CTTTCTAAGACTGATAGGGAACGACTTGATAATTTTGGAATTATGCATTTTGATGATGAAACAATTCAGTACTATCAGGATTTAACAAAACATTTGGGTTTATCCGCAAGGTTTCAATTACTCGGCAATCTTTTTGAAGGTCAGTCTATCCCAGAATTGAAGAACCAAATACCTGCAATTAGAGGAAAGATGGGCGGCCATACTTACTATTCGTTTTCTATAGAACCAGAAAAACTACTTAAAATTGGCTATGTGCTTCATCGTAACAAAGCCAATAAAAAACTTATGCCAACATATCAAAGATTAATAAAGAGAGCGAGATTGAACTCTGTGCAGGAATTTGTAGAGGATGATGGCTTTTTCCCGAATTCAATAGTAATAAACATAAATACTAGTGGTAAGAAATTAAAATTTGATTCTGCAACTCCTCAAGTCGAAGATTCTATTTCTAAAATCGGAGTATTGCATCTGCCAAAAACTTATAGGTCCGCATATATCATAGATGGTCAACATAGACTTTATGGGTATGCAAACTCTGAATACAAAATTAAGAACTCAATACCAGTTGTAGCCTTTGTTGATCTTGAAAGAAAAGAGCAAGTAAAGCTTTTCATGCAAATCAACGAAAACCAAAAAGCTGTTTCTAAGGGTTTAAGGAACACTTTAAATTCAGATTTGCTATGGAATTCCGATAATCTTACAGATCGGGTCAAAGCATTAAAACTTCAAATTGCTCAAGATTTCGGAGAAGAAAAATCATCACCTCTGTATGATCGAGTGATAGTTGGAGAAAATCCAAAATCTATAACTTGTTGTATAACTATTGATACAATTAAAATGGGGTTAGATCGAAGTAATTTTTTTGGACTTTTTTCAAAAAATGCAATTAAACAAGATGGTAGTTTTTTCAAGGGTAATATTGATGACACTTATGCAGTGCTTTTCCCATTTTTACAGGGCTGTTTTGCATATATCAAAGAAAAAATGCCCGATGAATGGAGTAAAGGCGAAAAAGATGATGGTTTTATTTCAATAAACGCGGGGATTGAAAGCCTTATCAGGATTTTCAGTGATATAATAGACCATTTAATAATATCAGAAAAAATCAACCCAAAGTCAGACAGCACTGAAAAACTAATCTCCGAAGTTGTTTATTTCATCGATCCTCTTATTGATTTTCTGAGTAATTTGACAAGTGAACAAAAAATTGAACTTAGAAAAAGTTATGGGACAGGCGGTAGAACAAGATATTGGCGAACCATTCAAAGGGCAATAAATCGGGCCAGATTAGAATTTGACCCCGATGGAATGTCAATATATTGGAATGATGAAGCTAAAAAATATAATGAAGAATCATACAAAATGATCCGCGATCTTGAGACTTATTTAAAGCAAGACTTTAAAAAAAGATTGCACGAACACCACGGCGGTAATTGGTTTAAATTAGGATTACCTAAGATTGTATATGATGATTTAATTAAAAGAGCTGCTGACAAGAATTATGAAGCAAAAAGCAAATCAGAGGAAGTGGAACCATGGGATTGTCTAAATATTATTGATTATAGAAAAATTGCCACATACGGTAGAAATTGGAGCGAACTTTTTGAAAAATCTTACACTAAACCTGGGCAAGAAAGAATTTCAGGCGGTAAAGAAGCTAAAACCGCTTGGATGCAAAAGCTTGAAAGAATTCGTAATGAGAACTTTCATTCTTATAGTGTAAAAGAAGACGAATATGAATTTCTATGCGAACTTTATGAATGGCTTATACAAAAAGTGGTCGAAAATGAACTGGAATAAAAAATGGCAGAAGATAGGAAATGGCGTGGACTACTGGTTCTTTTTTTTAAATATGCCCGAAATTTTATTTAACAACAAGCTTGTGCAAAAAGGATAGACGAACAAATGAGTAAGAATAGCTTAAGGAGGCTGGGCTGAAAAAGGAACTCATTGTTGAATTGTTCCGGAAGTTTGAAGGAGCCTGCTATCTCTTCAATGAATTAGAGTGCTGGAGCGCGCGCGAGTTGCAGGAAATTTTAGGTTATACAGAATGGCGGAATTTTTTTAAGGTTATTGATAAGGCAAAATCAGCCTGTGAAAACGCAGGGTTGGCTGTTTCAGACCATTTTGTTGAAGTCAACAAAATGGTTAGACTGGGCAGCGGGGCCGAACGCGAAATTGATGATATTGCTCTGACCCGCTATGCCTGTTATCTGATTGCGCAAAACGGCGACTCAGCCAAGAGCGAAATAGCATTCGCTCAAACCTATTTTGCCGTTCAAACCCGCAAACAGGAGATCATCGAACAGCGCCTGCTGGATGTAGACCGCGTCTCGGCCCGTGACAAACTATCCAAATCGGAAAAGAAATTATCCGGCATTATTTATGAGCGAGGTGTAGACGATAAAGGTTTTGCCATTATCCGCTCTAAAGGTGACCAGGCTCTATTTGGCGGATATTCCACCAATGAAATGAAACGAAAGTTGATGGTTCCCGGCAGCAGACCGTTGGCGGATTTTCTGCCTACGCTGACGATCAAAGCCAAAGATTTTGCAACCGAACTCACCAGTCATAATGTGATCGAAAAAGACCTAACCGGCGAAACTCAAATATCAAGCGAACACGTCGACAATAATAGAGCTGTCCGCAAAATGTTGATTGAACGCGGCGTAAAACCCGAAGCCCTGCCTCCCGCCGATGATTTAAGAAAGCTGCAGCGCAAACTGGAAGGAGATGAAAAGAAGCTGCTCAATGATGTAAAGAAGAAAAAGGGACAATCATGACCTTCAAACGTGAAAGGAGGTATAAATGCTAAGACAAATAAAATCCGACATCTATCATCTTTTGCATCCTAAAATGGCTTTCTTTCTTACAAGTATAAGCAAGAATGGAAAGCCGAATGTTATGACCTGTGCATGGGCAACGCCTGTAAGTGAGGAGCCGCCAATTATCATTGTGTGCGTATCAAAGGAGAGCTATACAGCAGAGTTGATTAAAAAGACAAAAGAATTTGTGGTAAACATACCGACAAAAAACCTATTGCCTAAATTATGGATTTGCGGGAAGACATCAGGAAGGGACACTGATAAATTCAAAAAGGCAGCACTCAAATATCACAATGGTAAAAAAGTCAAGGCGCCAGTGATAGACGGTTGTATCGGTCATATCGAATGCAAATTGTGGAAGGCTATTGATGCAGGTGAATGCTATGCATTTTTCGGGAAAGTCCTTTCAGCTTATGCAGATGATAAATATATGAAAGATGGACTCTGGAGAAAAGAAACAGAAATCCCGTTGCACCTTGGCGGGAAAAGGATAGTTTATTTCCGGTAATGAATGGGTAACAAGACATATCAGATAGAAAAAAAAGGCAGCATACTTATTTTCAGGACTTCATCATTTACCGCTGAAAAAGGCAGCGTCCTGCACAGCGGAATTTACAACAGGGAATTTGCATCTGTGCTTGCGGCCTCGGGAACCGCGGGGCTTGCAAGCCTTGCGCTTATAATGATTTCCGGAAGGACAATATTTTCTTATATAGTGTTTATTTTGATCTCCATTGCCGGATTTCCCGTTTTCAGGAGATTTGTTTTTAAAGACAGATGCATGGAGACGGTATTTAATAATTCTGACGGAAGGGCGGAAATATACTCGCAGGGAATCATAAAAAAGAAGAAAGATATTATCCCGATTAAAGATATTGTCAATGTCATAGTAGAAAGAAAAAAGACAGAGGTCGAAAACCCAGACGGGACTGAATTTGTCAAAAAAATCTCGCTTCAGCACGGAACGGTTATACCGGGATTTGGCGAGGAGACTGAACTTTTTTTGCTGAAACTCGTTTTGACCGGAGGCAACGACAGGTTGCTTTATGCGGACAGCAATATGCAGGATGTAATCTCCGCACATGATGAGATAAAGGGATTTCTGGGACTTTCCTGACAGCAGATGGCTGACAGCTGATAGCTATAAATACTATTTTGAGAGGTTGAATTGCCTAAGAGAGAAGATATAAAAACCATTCTTTTAATCGGTTCGGGGCCGATCATAATCGGACAGGCCTGCGAGTTCGATTATTCAGGCACACAGGCGTGCAAGGCATTAAGGGATGAAGGATATAAGGTTGTGCTTGTTAACTCTAATCCAGCGACAATAATGACAGACCCTGAAACAGCAGATGTCACTTATATAGAACCTCTTACAGAGGAAGTCCTTGAACTGATCATTGAAAAGGAAAGGCCTGATGCTATATTGCCTACAATGGGAGGACAGACAGCATTAAACCTTGCTGTTAAACTTGCGGATAAGGGAATTCTTTCGAAATACAATGTTGAGCTGATAGGCGCCAGGCTTCATGCGATAAAAAAGGCAGAGGACAGGGAACTGTTCAAGGAGGCCATGAAAAAGATTGGACTCGAGGTGCCGAAAAGCTCTGCTGTCATGAGCGTTAAAGAGGGCATGGATGCGATAGAGCATATAGGGTTCCCTGCCATACTCAGGCCGGCTTTTACTCTCGGCGGCACAGGGGGAGGCATTGCATACAATCAGGAAGAATTTACAGAGCTTCTGGATAAAGGCATTAAACTCAGCCCTGTCAGCCAGGTGCTGATAGAGGAATCGGCCCTTGGGTGGAAAGAGTATGAGCTTGAGGTAATGCGTGATAAGAAAGATAATGTTGTGATAGTCTGCTCGATCGAGAACTTTGATCCGATGGGTATACATACCGGAGATTCTATAACTGTTGCGCCTGCCCAGACGCTTACAGACAAGGAATACCAGCGCATGAGAGACGCATCCATAGCAATAATCCGCGAAATCGGGGTTGATACAGGAGGGTCGAATATACAGTTTGCCCTGAACCCGGAAGACGGCAGGATGGTTGTGATAGAGATGAACCCGAGGGTTTCAAGGAGTTCTGCTCTCGCTTCAAAGGCAACGGGGTTCCCGATAGCAAAGATAGCTGCAAAGCTTGCGATAGGGCTAACACTCGATGAGATAAGGAATGACATAACAAGGGAGACACCTGCATCTTTTGAACCCTCAATAGACTATGTTGTGACCAAATTCCCCAGGTTTGCGTTCGAAAAATTTCCCGAGGCAGACCCGGTCCTTACAACACAGATGAAATCCGTTGGAGAAGTGATGTCCATAGGCAGGACTTTCAAGGAATCCCTGCAGAAGGCGCTCAGGAGTCTCGAGGCCGGAACCTACGGCATGGAAAACGTTACAGGGGACATTGACAGGATCAAGATAAAACTGAAGATACCCGGGGTTGAGAGGTTCTGGTATATTGCACAGGCAATGCGCACCGGCATGACTATCGATGAGATATATGAATATACAAAGATAGACCCCTGGTTTTTAAATAATATTAAACAAATCGTGGAGATGGAAAAAATATTAAAGGGATACGGAGACACGGAGACACAGAGATACGGAGAAAAAAATGCCCCCGCGTCTGCGTATCTCCGTATCCCCGCGTCATTAATCAGAGAGGCAAAAGAATACGGCTTCTCCGACAGAAGGCTTGCCCAACTGCTCAATGTTGACGAGGCAGAGATAAGGACAATCAGAAGAGAAAACAACATCCAGCCTGTATATAAAATGGTAGACACATGCGCTGCAGAGTTTGCCGCATACACGCCGTATTTATATTCGACGTATGAGAGGCCGTTTTATTCGATTGCGGATATCAGATTGCGGAACGCGGAATTAAATCCGAAATCCGAAATCCGGAATCCGAAATTAACTGAGTCCGAAGCTAACCCCACAGGCAGGGAAAAAGTGGTCATCCTCGGTTCAGGACCGAACCGAATCGGACAGGGCATCGAGTTTGATTACTGTTGCGTCCATGCGGTTTTTGCCTTAAGGGAACTCGGATATGAGACGATAATGGTCAATTGTAATCCTGAGACAGTAAGCACTGACTATGACACATCAGACAGGCTTTATTTTGAACCGCTTACGATCGAAGATGTCTTAAACATAATCGAAACAGAAAAACCGGCCGGTGTAATAGTGCAGTTCGGTGGACAGACCCCGCTGAAGCTCGCAGTGCCTCTCGAAAGAGAGGGTGTCAAGATACTCGGTACGTCCCCTGATTCGATAGACCGGGCAGAAGACAGGAAAAGGTTCAAGGAACTTCTTCACAAGCTCGGCCTTCGGCAGCCTGAAAGCGATACAGCAATGTCGGTTGAAGAGGCTGTTAACGCCGCAAAAAAGATAGGTTATCCTGTTATGGTCAGGCCTTCTTATGTACTTGGGGGCAGGGCGATGGAAATCGTCTATGATGAAGATTCGATCCGGAACTACATGGAGCGCGCTGTCAAGGCCTCTCCTGAGCATCCGATACTTATCGACAAATACCTCGATGATGCGATAGAGGTTGATGTTGATGCTGTATCGGACGGGACAGATGTTGTTGTCGGCGGGGTGATGGAGCATATAGAGGAGGCCGGGATACATTCAGGTGATTCAGCCTGTTCTCTTCCACCGTATTCGCTCAATAAGGACATTACAGACGAAATAAAGAAACAGACAATTGCACTCGCAAAAGACCTCGGGGTTATCGGGCTTATGAACGTCCAGTTTGCAGTAAAGCAGGATGAAATATACATACTTGAAGTCAACCCAAGGGCATCAAGGACGATCCCTTTTGTGAGCAAGGCCACAGGTGTCCCGCTTGCCAAGATAGCTGCCAAGGCCATGATTGGAAGGACTTTAAGAGAACTCGGGTTGACATCTGAAAAGTCAATAAAACATATAGCTGTTAAAGAGGCCGTATTCCCTTTCGAGAAATTCCCGGGGGTTGATACCATCCTCGGCCCTGAAATGAAATCAACAGGCGAGGTTATGGGTATTGACGAGGATTTCGGCAGGGCATTTTCAAAGGCACAGGCTTCCTGCAACAACAGGATTCCCCTGTCCGGCAAGATTGTTATAAGCATCAGGGACAAGGACAAGCCGGGGATATGCGATATCGTTAAAAGACTTTATGAAGCCGGATTTTCTGTAATAGCAACGAGAGGCACCGCTGCTTTTCTGGATGAAAAGGGCATCGAAGTGGAGGTCATAAACAAGGTTGCAGAAGGCAGGCCGCATATAGTGGATTTGATCAAGAACAAGGAGATAGTCTTTGTTATAAACACTGTCAGTGGGGCTCAGGCCCAGAGGGACTCGTTTTCGATAAGACGGAGCGCACTGCAGTATGGGGTCCCTTATACTACAACAGTGGCCGGCGCAAAGGCTGTTGTCAACGCCATCGAGATGCTGAAGAAGAAAAAAGTGAGCATAAGGTCGATACAGGAATATCATAAGGATATTGATTAGATTCTGCTTGGATTTGTGATACAATTTAAACAAGCCGTTTTAGTTAAAATTCCCCTGGAGGTATAACCATGAACTTATTGGACAAAAGGCTTCCTTTGATACAGAATGCACCGCTTGAAGGAAAGATCGTGCTTGTCAGGTTCGACCATAATGTTGTTAAAAAAGGTCAGATCCGGGATCCTTACAGGATTGATATGACCCTCGGTACGCTTTACAACATTGTTGAAAGAGGGGGACGGCCTATCCTGATGACCCATGTAGGAAGGCCCAAGGACAAAAAAACCGGGGAGATCAGCTGTAAAGAAGAGGAATCGGTCAAACCCATTGTAGAGTATCTGGAACGCAAGCTCCATATCAAATTCCATATCCCGGAATTCGGCATAACCCCAAAAGTCGGGATAACGGGCATTGATACATCTATAAACCTTGCGATCAGAAATCTCAGAGAAAGAAAGATAGGCGGAATATACCTTCCAAATACACGCTGGTTTCAGGGCGAGGAAGATAAGGGGGAATTCAGGAGCAGCTTTGCCCTTCAACTTGCCGGTCTTGCAGATATATTCATTAACGATGCCTTTGGTTCATGGCAGGCCCACGCCACAACTGTTGATATTACAAAGCATCTCCCTTCTTATGCAGGATTTCTGTTGCAGCAGGAGATAGTAAATCTGAATTCCGTTATCAGTCCTGAAAGGCCGTTTGTAGCTGTAGTTGCAGGCGCAAAGTATGACACAAAGATAAAGCCTCTCTATGCTTTGTATGATAAAGTAGACAAGTTAATACTCGGCGGGGTCATATATAACACTTACCTTTGTGCAAAGTACGGGGTAAATATAGCGGGTGTTTCAGAGAGCGATATTGCTGCAGCAAAAGACCTTATAGAAAAAGACAGAGTGAACCGGAAAATAGTAGAACTGCCTTATATTGTCGAGTCAGAAATACTGGAAGAAAGGACAGAGGGCAGATACAGGACGATTTCTATAAAGGACTTTAAGCAGGGCAATAAATATAACTATGTCCTGGATATTGACCCAAAATCCTTTGATGATAAGGATGTATATGGGATAATCTCCGGCGCAAAAACGATATTTGTTAATGCAGTGATGGGATTTACACCTCACTTTTCCGCTGGCTCTGCTGCTCTTGACAACACTATTGATCATAACAGGAATGCGATAAAGATGTATGGCGGGGGTGATACTTTGCAGGAATTTAAAGACCTTTGTCCTGGGCTTTATCTTTCAGTTCTTGACAACACGCAGTATTATTTCTTTACAGGCGGCGGGACAGTGCTGACGGCGATAGAACAGGGCAGCCCTTACGGGCTGAAACCTGTCCAGGCATTGATGGAGAACTGAGGGAAGGCAGCATAAAACAATACTGTCCAGTTATTATTAAGGCGTCTGCGGGATTAATCTGCCTTAATGTGAAAGCGGTAATTGCGGTAGGTTAATATAACTCCATCCGGTGTAATTTCCTCAAGGTACAGACCATTGTCCATATTATAACCTTCTGACATAATTCGTCCGTTTATACTTACAAGCCGGGACTCTTTTTTATACAGGTGGGAAGTAATTTTTATTTCCGGCAGATCCTTTCGTGCAGAAGCAGGAAGTTCACTAAAATCAGGCACCTTTGCGATTTTGCCAGGATCATCATGGATGCTGCGTCGTGATTCAGCAGATAATTTGTCTGTTACTGTATTCTTTTCTGGTTCAACCGGCAGAGTCATTGATTTCTTTCCGTTATCCATTTTCTGCTGATCTGCCGAGGCGATTTTCGAATCAAAAATTTTGTCGGGGGATTCCTTTTTATGAACATCTCCCTGAATCTGAAGAAGTCTGGACTTTCCACTAATGTTCTTTGGTTCGGGCATTGATTTTTTTTCATCAGCCTTGATTTTCTGGTCATCAGGTTCTGTCTTGTGCTTGTTCACAAAAGATGTTTTTACCGTATTAATTGGTTTCCCTGAACGCCAGGGACTCTGCCACCAGATGAAAATGCCGGCATATATTACTACGGAAGTCAGGATCAGAAAAAGCAAAAGCGCACGCTTTTTCAGCTTTTGAGAAGAAGGTTCAGGCAATGTCTGTAAATCCTGCGCTGCGTGTTCACAAGCATTACTCTTTGCGGTGCAGGGTAAATCTGACAATGATTGCTGTCCTTGATTTTGTCCGGATTTCTTCATCTGATTTAAAATAACTAATTCAATCTGCCGTTTCCTGCCGGACCTCTTCAGTTGATCAAGGATAAAGGACATCTCTATTGTACCTTCCGCTGCAACAATGTATAATCGCCGGTCCAGTATGATAAAAGGTCTCTGACAGGAACTTTAATGGTTTTATTACCCAACATAATGGTAGCTGTCTTTTCTTCTAATGCTATCAGTGTAGCGTAAAATTCCTTTTTCTGACTATCAAAAAGCTTCAGGACTGCCGGTGGATTTAAGTGATCCCGATTGCGCAAGCTATCTTTTGAATGGATGCAAAGCAACCCCAGCAATTCCATGTCCGAGCAAAAGGTGATATCTGACGATGAATTATAAATAAAGCCCCTTTGCTTTAGCAGTTCCTTGTAGGCCATCCCCCTGCTCTTAGAGATAGATTGACCTTCCGGCCACCATGAAGCAGACATCTGCGGGAGATCTGACATTATCCTGTCAGTATTTGCAGGCTGAGCCTGTATATTATCACTCTTTGAAGCAGACCGCAGGATGAGATTATTGTACAAAACTATGAGGACAGAAAGAAGCAGTATTAGCGAAGTCGCAGCAATACCCCATACGGTAGAAATCCTGTTATCTCTATTTCTGTTGAATTCCGGTTCACAGAGGACCTCTTGAGCGGCTTTAACCAGAGTGGCTCTCTTTACTAAAGGATGTTTTTGAATGCTGGCGCCAAGGAGGGACCTGTCACATAACACATTAATCAGTCTTGGAATCCCCCTGCTTAAGCTGTGCAGCTTGTTGATGCTTGAGGCAGGGAATAACAGGTCCTGTGACCCCGCTACTGACAGGCGGTGTCTCACATATGCAGAGACTTCTTTTTTCGAAAGAGGCCCGAGGTGGTAATGGGCGGTGATTCGCTGCGCCATTTGCTGTAATTCCGGTTTTGAGAGTTTATGCTTGAGTTCAGGTTGACCAAGAAGGATTATCCTGAGCAGTTTGCACTGATCCGTCTCCAGGTTTGTCAATAAACGCAGTTGATCCAGCACTTCGGCGCTGAGATACTGCGCTTCGTCGATGATAAGAAGTGCTTTCCCTGCCCTGGCATGGACATCGAGCAGATATGTGTTAATGAGATCAACAAACACCTTTATGCTGGTATTGCCATCCGGATAACGTATGCGAAACTCATCGCAGATTGTTGCCAGGAGTTCCACAACCGTCAATTTCGGATTGATGATGAAGGCTGCTTCAATATCCTCAGGCAGATGTTCCAGGAGGAAGCGGCAGAGGGTTGTCTTTCCTGTGCCGGCTTCGCCTGTGATCAGCACAAAACCCCAGTCATCATCAACTCCGTACATCAGATGTGCAATAGCTTCCCAGTGCTGATGACTCATGTACAGATAGCGCGGGTCAGGTGTAAGTGTAAAGGGCCTTTCATCAAGTTTAAAATACTCGCAATACATAAGGCTCCATAATTAATAACAAAGGATAATACAAAATTACATAAAATACAAACAATGATTTGCCTTATCATAAATCCATGTGAACTCAAATCTGCCGGAGAGAAATCATATAAGAAATATTAATCGGGAAAGAGACGGGGAAAGGGATAGAAGAGATTAGGGAATATCGTCAGAAAATGAAAAAAAACTACATATATGAAAACTTATTTGATAAAATAGGCAGTAAGAAATTTGGATAAAAATACTGTGTTGCACGGTCTTTATTCAAGCAAGAAAAGATCAGGTATAGTTTTGTATGGTTTAATCTTTAGCCTGATAATAACAGGAGGATTTTATGGCTGATATCAAGAGGATCGGTGTTATCACAAGCGGAGGTGACTGCGGCGGACTGAACGCCGTAATCAAGGGCATAGCAAGGGAGGCATTTTCTTTTGGGATCGAATCTGTTGTTATCCCCAACGGATATGCAGGTCTTTACAATCTTGC
>JAKAKQ010000313.1 GCA_021813425.1 Nitrospirota bacterium | reverse complement strand
TTCTTACTTTTACAGCCATATATCAGCCTCCTTATCTTTAAAAAAGTAATATAATCTGAACAATTTATTCCATATCTCATAAAAGGTAAATACAAAACAGCCTAATGACCTGATGACTTTATCTTTTCCAGAACCTCTTCAAAAGAAGCGAGACTCGGTTTTATATAATGGGGTGAAACAGTATGCCCCTGCAGGGCTTCCTGAGTCTTCAACCCGTTCCCTGTAATGCATATAACGGTAACTTCGTCTTTTTGGATCTTTCCTGTTTCAATTAGTTTCTTTGTTGAGGCCAGTGTGACGCCTCCGGCCGTCTCTGCAAAAACACCCTCTGTCCTTGCAAGGAGCTTTATTGCGTCGACAATCTCCTGATCACTTACATCCTCCGCATAACCGCCTGTTTCCCTGACGGCCTGCGATGCGTAGAAACCGTCGGCAGGATTGCCTATTGCAAGAGACTTGGCTATCGTATTGGGTTTTACGGGTCTTATGACATCGCTCCCCAGCTTTATCGCAGCAGATATCGGGGAACAGCCTGTGGCCTGCGCAGCAAATACCTTTGTATTAAGCTCCTTTATAATTCCTATATCCTTAAATTCCTTAAAGCTCTTCCATATCTTTGTCAGTAATGAGCCGCTTGCGCAAGGCACCACAACATTGTCGGGAGCCTTCCAACCGAGCTGTTCTATTATCTCAAACCCCAGCGTTTTTGAACCCTCGGCGTAAAACGGTCTGATGTTTATATTAACAAAAGCCCATTTGTATTTATTGGCAATCTCGCTGCAAAGCCTGTTAACCTCATCATAGTTGCCGTCTACGGCAACAAGGTTGGGCTCATAAACAAGGGACGCAATTATCTTGCTTGCTTCGAGCGTTGCAGGGATAAAGATGAACCTGTTAAATCCTGCCATTGCGCCATGAGCCGATACAGAATGAGCAAGATTGCCTGTTGATGCACAGGCAACGGTATCAAAGCCGAACTCTCTTGCCTTTGTCAGGGCGATCGATACGACTCTATCCTTAAACGAAAGTGTGGGATGGACAACTGTGTCGTCTTTTATATACAACTCGTTGACACCCAGCACCCTCGCAAGATTATCAGCTTTTATGAGCGGAGTGAATCCCGAATTCAGTCCTGCCTGAGGTTCTCCGTCAATAGGCAGAAGCTCTCTGTACCTCCAGAGATTCATCGGGCGTTTCTCTATCTTCTTGCGGTTAAGCGCCTTTGATATGCTTTTATAGTCATAGGCCACTTCAAGCGGTCCGAAACAGAATTCACAGACATAAATAGGTTCAACAGGGTATTCCCTTGCGCATTCTCTGCATTTAAGACCTTTTATATGTCCCATAGAATCACCTCCCTAAAATAAGGTGCTAATATTTTACTTTAAACCGAATGATAATTCAAAGCTAAAGATAACCGTTTAGTAATCCTTCAGCAGAGCGCGGGAAACAGCGGGCTCGAAGGTCAACCGGCGTATTTTAATAATAAACGGGATATCCGGCAGACAGACTGAAAGCTTCAGTCCGCCGATATCAGTTCGGCGCGTAGTTAATCAACTTAATCAGGAATTCATCTGATGGAGTTATCTGATAGTCAAGATCGGCCCAGTAGGATACACCTTCATAAATAACAGCAGGGAAATGCAACCTGTTTGAATTTGGTAATAATGTTACGGGATTGCTGCAATTACCCTGGGCTATCAGGCCGTAATCGATCAGTTTGAACCACGTTGAACCGTCAGAGGTAGGGTAATACTGAAAATTACCCCAATAAAAACTGCCTTCAAAAGATGCCACAGGCAAATTCATTCTCAGATCTGAAGATACAGTCGTTATACAGCTGTTTTTAACATACAGGGCAGAGTCCACCTGTATCCTTGGGGTTATTACACCATTACGAAGATCATAGATGGACTTGCCGGTGGACTGAATCAATGATAATAACTCACCGACAGAAGCGGTCGGAGCAAGCTGTTTCAGTATAGCCCATGTCCCGGCCACATGAGGTGTTGCCTGCGAGGTCCCGTTCATACCGGCGTATAAATTGTCCGGCACCGATGATACTATTTCCGCCCCGGGTGCAAGCAGACTTAAAAAATTCGCGCTGTTTGAGAAATCAGCGACGGTATCCTGTTTTGTTGTAGCCCCGACACTGACCGCAGTAGAAATACATGCCGGAGCTCCTATGCCGTCGGCATATCCATCATTACCGGAAGCCACAACCGAAGCGATGCCAGCCGAACGAAGATTATCGATTTTTGTCCTGTATGCAGCGGTGCTGCTATCTGTAAAATCACAGTATGAAGGATATTTGCCTCCGCCAAGGCTCATATTAACAGCAGCTATATTGTACGTATTGCGGAGTTCATACACACGTTCAAGGGCGCTTAATACGTCTGAATCAAGGGTCAGGATACAGGGAACAGGGTTCTGTCCGCAGCTTGACGGATCATCAATTCTTGAAAATACCTGTATGGCTATGATATCCGCATCCTTGGCAACTCCGTAATTTTTGCCGGCAGCGATCCCGGCAACATGAGTGCCATGCCAGCAGCTTTCATTGACCGTACAATATATTCCGGAGCCAGGACCGGTCTGTGATGTCAGTCCATTAGGACAGAGGCTTGATATCTGGCCTTGAGAGTAATTTGTTGAATAACATGCCTCTTCCACAACCTTGCCCGATAACATGTCGTGTGTTGCATCAACTCCTGAATCCAGTATGGCAACGGCCCAGCCGGTACCTGTAAATCCTGAAGTCCATGCTTTATCCGCTCCTATAAGGGGGACGCTCTGTGTAAGCATAGGTTGATTAAGCCTGTCCTCACCGATAGTTTTAACGAGATTGTGTGAGATTAAGGCCGATAACATCCCTTCGTCCACTTCCATGGCCATAAACGGTATGTATTTGAATTTCTTGACAACCGACGGATTAAGTGCTCCCATAGACTCAAGCAAGGAATCCTGCAGTCTTGATATATTGATTCTTTGAGCATTGATGCTCTGAGCGGTTTTAATCTGACCTTCAGGGACAAAAGTCGTATTCAATCCTACTATTACCCTTATCCTTCCTTTTTCCCGGGCTTTGCTGATAAGCTTATCAACCGCAGCGCCGGTTTTTAGTTGAGAGTCAGTGGACTTGTAAGACAGGGGTTCGCCTTCAAGTGACCAGCTATTTCCTCCAGATGCCAGGAAAAAAATAAGTGTAATAAATGTTAGAACGGACTTCTGTTTTATGAATCGGGTTAAAGTGTTTCTTCCATTATTTCCGACACTCTTCATCACGCACCTCGTTTTATTAATGATTTTTCAAAAAACATATCCCTATCTGTTTAATTTTTTGCCGAAATTATTATTTTTTTCGAGGCTTTTTGTCAAGCAATAAAGCTTTTAGAAAACCTGGATATTCTCATCATGCATTTCCTGCACAATGGTTTTTATCATTCACTGAAAATACTTACCTTGATATTTTCTTTGGCCTGTATTCTGTTTGCAAGTTCAGAGGCCTTTCCCCTGTCTTCAGAACCTCCTATTAAGACCCTGTAAATAATCCCCTTATCCCTGGTTGTGCCTTTTTGGGTGAAGGCCTCATATCCTTTTTCCTTATATTTCTTTGTCAGGGATTCTGCTCCGGATTCATTTTTGAATGCCCCAATCTGTACGGAATATACAGGTCTTCCAGCTGTTTTCTTTTTTACAGCAGGTTCTGATACAGGCGCTGGCGAAGGTCCGGGAGTGTCTGCGGGCTTCGGTTCGGCTAATGGCTTCGTTTCTGTCAAAGGCTTTTGTCCGGGAACAGGCATGGGCTTATTCTCTTCAGCCGGTTGCTGCTGCTCCGGTTGTTCCTGTGGAAGAGAGGCCTGCGAACCAGGTTGAGGAGCCGGTCTTACAGGGCTAACAGCAGCTTTTGTCCGGACCTTTCTCCAGAGAATTAAGTCTGTATTAAACAGAACACCTGCTCCGGCTGCAGCTATTATGATGATAATTGTTACAACCATTAGAGGCGCCAAAGACCTGTTCTTCTTTCCGGTCTTCATGCCTGTTTTCGGTATAAAAGTACCTTTATAATCGTCTTTATATTCTTCTTCTCTCTCTCCGGCTGTTTGACCTGATTCAAGTCCGGCCGAAAAATCTGTCTCTTTAGTATAGGCTTTTGATACAGGCACATCCTGCTCTTCAACCGGAACATATTCTTCTTTATATGATCCCGTATCTTCTTCCATAACAGGTTTGACCTCGAGAGATTGCATAGAAAGGGCCCTTTCTGTCTTTTCAACGAGTAATTCCGGGCTGAATGGTTTTTTAAGAAAATCAACAATACCATAGAGATCAGTATAGCGGGGGTCCATAGCCCCTTCATATGATGTAAGTACCATTATAGGAACATTTTGCAGTGATTCGTTCTTATGGATCTTCTCACATGTCTCAAGACCCCTTGAGCCGGATGCCGCAGGATTTACAAATATCAGGGAAGGTTTTATCTTCTGTGCCGCAGCAGAACTAATATCACTGCCTGAGACAGTGAAAACAAGATAGCCCTCGGTTTCGAGGGTTGATGCAATCTTCTGTTCATTCTCCTCATCAACATCAACCAGGAAAATAGTCTCTCCGGCCATATCCGTCCTTTCAACTGTTACAGTTTTTTTCTAATACTTTAAGCTCAAGCGGTTTCAGGCTCTCAGGCTGAAGGCATGCAAGTCCATATCTTGCTTTAACAATCCTATAAAGGCTCCCAGTATTTTGGAGGCATGTCCTGTGCGAGTTTAAGAGCGCCATCCGAGCCCGCAAAAAGAGGGTCCTGAACACATGATACATTGCATGGACCATACTCTTTAAGCGCATCCTGAAGGTATTCGCGTATCCCTCTTATAAGGCTGCCGCCGCCTGCAAGCACAATATTGTTCTTTATCTTTACCTGGAACTCCGGATCGAACCGGGCTATCATCTCCGTTGTCGTTTCTATCAATGCAGGCATTATACTTTCACATGCCCGTCTGACCTCGTTTTTAATGTCGTGCATAACAGGTTTGCCGTCAACCGGTATCTCCACATGGATCTCATCGGACACCTCCCTTACAAAACTGTACTGCTCTTTAAACTGGCGGACCATGTTCCTGTTGAACCTTGAGTTGGGGTATCTTTCGCTCAGATAGCTGTAGAGCTGTTCATCGACATAATCTCCTGCATTGAAAATGGTCTTCTGGTCCTCCTCTGACGGGATGGTCCCGTGCATGATGCAGAAATCTGTTGTGCCGGCGCCTATATCTATAACGAGTGAATTGTTCAGCAGGTTCATGCCGTATGCCACTGCAAAAGGCTCGGTCACAACCATAAGCGAGTGCACACATTCCGACACGGCCTTTCTGATCGCAAGTTTGTTTATCTTGAGCGTATCGGCAGGCACTCCGACGACTGCGTATATCTTCTGTGCGGATTCGGGTTTCGCAAGTTCAATGAGGTGTTTGATTATCTCCTTGACAGCATCCTCGCTTTTTTCAATACCCTCCTTTATCACTCCCCGCTCCAGCGGCCTGCATAAATCCACGGACAATCTGTTGTTAAGAGCCTCAGAACCGAAAAGCACCAGCTTGCCTATTACCTGCTGAGAAATAAAGTCTTTAGGCCAGCCGACATAACTTTCGATCCATTCCCTTTTGCTGTTGCTTGCAGAGATAGAACTTCTCGATGTGCCGAGGTCGATGCCAACAAATAAGATATTATCTTCTTTCTGTATGTCTTTTTGCTTCATTCCTTGTCTCTCCTTTATTTAAATAGTCCAATATGCCGGCTTCAAGATAATGCGCAACATTTTCCCTGTGGCTTTCTGTATTTAGCTTCATCTCTTCCTCTCTGTTACTGAGACATGATACTTCTGCCAGTACAGCAGGCACATCAACACCAAGCAGGACAACAAACGGCGCCCTTTTTATGCCAAAATCATATGCATAACCCGTCTCCTTTTTGATATTCAGGAAAAGGTTTTTCTGTATTGAAGCAGCGAACTCTTTGGATTCCTGAAGTTTTAACGTCTCTCCTATCTTCTCTATCATCTCCTTGAAGTCGCTCAACCCGTATTGCGAACCTGCGTTTTCCTGCTCTGCAAGCTTCAGTGTCTTGGCATCAGAGGGCGGACCGAAATAATAAGTTTCGATAATGTTTATCGGTTTTGAAGGCAGGTAATTAAGATGTACGGAAATAAACAGATCCGCCTTGCTCAAACCGGCTAATTCCACCCTCTTGTTAAGAGGTATTGTCATATCCTGTTCACGGGTCATCAGGACATTGTAATGGCCATATTTTTTCAGCCGGTCCCTGAGTCTTTTTGCTATGTCCAGAGTAATGTCTTTTTCCTTTGTCCCCATTTTCCCCATAGTACCTGTGTCTGCGCCGCCATGGCCGGGGTCTATCATTATTGTCCTTACCCCCAGGCCGAACATACGGCTGAGAGGCACCTTCTGATTGCTTATAAAAGTCCTGTAATCTGAGGGATTATCAGGATCAACAGGCAGGGTAACAGGCCTCTGGATGATTATATTGGCTGTAACCTGATTTTCCGGAAAAAACGACGAAGGCG
This sequence comes from Nitrospirota bacterium, assembly GCA_021813425.1. Classification (GTDB taxonomy): domain Bacteria; phylum Nitrospirota; class Thermodesulfovibrionia; order Thermodesulfovibrionales; family UBA6898; genus JAKAKQ01. The sequence continues at coordinate 4,914 of JAKAKQ010000313.1, read as the reverse complement.
ACAGGTAGTTTACATGCATGAATATGGCAGCCACTGATATGACAAAGGTAAGGAACATCTTTTTCAGGGAAAAAGATCTCTCTTTTGAGATGATCCCGTTATATTTCCCTATTATCTTCAGATTTTCTTCATAGACACCCCTGATAATGGCTTCCCTGACCTTAAGTTCCCGTTTCCTCAATAATATGGATATCATGGCTATACGAGAACTTTAACAATTTACATAAAAAAATTCAAATACAATAAGCGATTACACTATTAATGCTTGTTGTCTGCAGGGGATTTGCAGTACTTATCATACAAAAAACGCGGTTTGTAATGGCAGAAGGTTCTAACTCTCCCTAAAAAATATTGTAATCGTAAATTTGATTGTGGTGTCCTATGAAGCGGAATTCAACCAGGTCTTTCCCCGTGAATTTAAATGCAATTCTATAATGGACATCAACCCTGAAACTCCAGACATCATGCCCCTTTGGATGAAGTTTTTCCGTTCTTAAGACGGGATTAAAAGGATTCTCTCTGAATAATTTCGTTTTATCGTCAGCTTTGATCCGGATTTTCTTCGGCAGCTTAAGAAATAGTTCATCGAAAGTGGTAGTGGTATAAATGTCCGTCATGCCTTCTCTGTAATTTCAAGAAGGGATTTTCTCTTTGTTGTACGTCCGGCTTTGTGATCCGCTTCGGATTTTTTCAGGGTCTCCAGGAAATCTTTTTTATAAAGCCCGACAGCATTACAGAACGCCTCATAATTATCCTTTGTAATTTCAAACCTGATCTTGTCTTTGGTTACCCTTTTAAGTTCGGCGGACAATATTTTCTGCATATCAGCACCTCCGGTTCTATTATATATACAATTTTTATCAGTTTTAGTAATTCGTAGATTTTTATTATTCATTTGCCCACTAACACTCCTTTAGGTCGGGCAGTGAGAGGGATTAGGTCTACGCAGGCCGTTGAAAAATTACCCGCTCACTTTTTATTTGCATGCACGCCGGAATCATTTTCATACATTATTTAATATCAGTGCATATACCTTCTATATCATTACATATCGCGAAGGATGTTATCTGATTACCGTTATATAATATTTTCACACCTGAAAAGCCCTCAAAGCTAAGCACATATGTGCTGTTTCCTTCTGTAAGAGCCACCTTTCCTGAAGAAGGACACCTGTTTCCAAGGTCAAATCTTACAGTTTCGACAGTCGAAACCGAAATCCATCTGCTGATGCAATCAGGATTAATCGTGCCCTCGAGGGTTAAGACCACATCGGGACCGGCAAGTGCATAAGACATGCGGAAGGAATCGTATTCTGCGCTCAATTTTTTGCCTTTAACCATACCGCTCATCCTCCCTGTCAGCTCAACACGGGCGCCGCTGGCTATGTTGTCTTTATATATAAAATTTGAATACAGCACCTTTGCGCCTGTTAAGGTCAGAATATCTCCTTCAATAGCATCTGAATAGGTCAGAGTTGCCACTGTGCTTACTGCTTCAGGCATACTCTGCAGCCCCTGTATATTAATTTCAAGGATGCCGTCCCATGTCTCTGAACCCTCTCTGCAGGAGGAATATGTAACTTTGCTTTTTACATCCCGTGTGCTTGCAGCATCCCCGCTCCATTCAGACACTACACGTTTTGTTCCTCCACCGGAACACGCCTCTGTTTTGTCCTCAAATGCAGCGATACCCCTGCCTGAGATATTTTTTGTACTTAAAAGAGATTCCCTGAGTATTGCTTGCAGAAATCCTTGGGTTTGAGAGCTCCCCCGCTCCACTGAGGCGCTACCCAAATAGCTTGTATCAACAAGAAGCCTCATCGATGATAAAGTAACACCTGCAACTGCAGTGGCATTGCTGTTTGTCAGCGCGGAACTTACCCCGCCTCCGCCACCTCCTCCACCACCGCAGCTCATTATTAAAAAAATCGTCCCTGTCAGAATCAATCCAAAAATACTCAAAGGTTTCTTCATCATATATTGTCCCCTTAACGTCATTATTCAATTATGAATCTGTCAACATTAATAACTATACCTGGCAAGGCCGGTTCAGCCGCTATCAGTATTGTGTGTGTACCATATGCGAATAAATATCTGAAGACCTCCTGATCTAAACGAGATTCATAGTTTCTCAGAATAACCCTTCCCTTAAATTCTCCGTCTATGTACACCTTTGCACTGCCTCCATTCGGCCCGGTCATCGCACGCCAGGAAATGCCGTTGCCTGTGAAGACAAGTTTTAACTCCGCAGTCTTTCCGCCTATGTTATGGCCTGTCTGCACGCTGCCACTGTATGAATTGGGAATATTCTTAGTTTGCCATCCCCCTTTATAATTTATTGCAGGATCAGCATTATCTATGACATTGCCGAATATCGCTTCAATACGGTGATTATCCATCAGATTCGCAAAAGTATAGCTTGTCACAGGGCCAACAGAAACTCCATCAACAAATACATCGGCTACTGAACTTCCTGAAGAAGGACTAATGACAAAGTCCTTATTGGTTCCAAAAGGTAATATCACCTCTCCTGAAGGTGATATTGTGCCGTTTCCTTTTGCCGAGGCAATGATAGTGACGTTCGGTATAATATTGAATGTTGCGGTCACAGAGACCGGGGAATTGATCGTAACAACACATTGCCCTGTGCCTGTGCATCCTCCTCCTGACCAGCCTGAAAATCCGGACATCGGATAAGGCGCAGCCGTAAGGATCACTGTAGTTCCTGAATTATAAACCTCGGAGCAGTCTGTCCCGCAATTTATGCCTGTTGCCGTAACAGTTCCATTCCCGGTGCCAGCCCTGGTTACAGTTAGAATATATTGTTTTGCGGTAAATACAGCTGTTATGGCCGTATCCGCATTTATGTTGAATGAACAAATGCCTGTTCCTGAGCAGCTGCCCCCGGACCAGCCGGAAAATACAGAATTTATGTCCGTTGCGGCAGTCAGGGTTACAACTGTACCGGGATTATATGCCTCAGTGCAGTCTGTTCCGCAATTTATGCCCGTTGCTGTGACATTTCCAGTGCCCGTGCCAGCCCTGGTCACTGTCAGGATGTATTGCAGGGTAAATGTTGCTGTACAGGTCTTACTTGAGTTCATGGTAACCTGACCGTCAGAGCAATCAGCATCCCCTGACCAGCCGGTAAATGTTGAGTTCGTATCTGCTGTTACTGTTAAGGTTATTACAGTACCAGCAGGATAACCCTCAGTACAGTCTATACCGCAGTTGATACCTGCCGGTACACTTGTTGCCTGTCCTAAACCGGTCCCTGTTTTTGTAATAATCAGGACAGGTGTTGTGTTAAGCAGGATAGAGACATTGTTGTCTCCATTATTCGCAATAGCAAGGTCTGTATCTCCATCCTTATCAAAATCACCTGTTATGACGGAATAAGGGCCGGTTCCGGCTCCAAAATTAACGGCAGCCTGAAATGTACCGTTCCCATTTCCTATAAGAACAGACACATCATTGCCTGTGAAATTAGCAGAAGCAAAATCAGTATTGCCATCTTTATCAAAGTCTCCTGTTATTACAGAATAAGGAGCTGTTCCTGTTGAATAGTTCACAGCGGCCTGAAACGTCCCGTCTCCATTTCCTAAAAGAACGGATACGTTACTATCTCCATTATTAGCTATAGCAAGATCTGTATTGCCGTCTTTATCAAAATCCCCTGGTATCACAGAGGCAGGGGCTGTTCCGGCTCCAAAATTAACAGCAGCCTGGAACGTCCCGTTTCCATTTCCCAAAAGGACAGATACATTGCCGCCGCCGTTATTAGCTGCGGCAAGGTCTGTATTTCCATCATTGTTAAAATCCCCTGCACAAAGAGAATAGGGGAAAAACCCGGCCCCGTAATTAACCGCGGCCTGAAATGTCCCATCACCATTCCCCAGAAGGATAGAGACATTGCCGCCGCTGTTATTAGCTACGGCAAGGTCTGTATTTCCATCATTGTTAAAATCCCCTGTTGTGACCGAATAAGGGCGTAATCCCGCTCCATAGGGAACAGCGGCCTGAAATGTCCCATCACCGTTGCCAAGAAAGATAGAGACATTGCCTGCAAAAATTGAATAAGCAACAGCAAGGTCTATGTTGCCGTCTTTATTGAAATCACCTGTAGTAATGGAACGAGGGCCGGCTCCGGTACCGTAATTTACTGCTGCCTGAAGCGTACCGTTTCCATTACCAAGAAGGACGGAAACATTGTTACTGTTATAATTGGCCACTGCAAGATCTGCATTGCCGTCTTTATCGAAGTCTCCTGTTGTAACTGAACGCGGTCCGGTTCCGACCCCATAATTTACGGCTGCATCAAATGTAACCGAAGCATATAAAGGCTGAACACAGGCAAAAACTGCGAGGATAATAAAAGTTGCAGAGAATAAATGATAATTCGTTATAATATTCATAATCAAACCTGATAAATATCTCTTGGAATGCATGGTATTCATGGTGCCTCCTTTTCTTTAATCCTGAACTGAGGTTCCTCAGGATGTTAAACAAAACCCATTCTCGAAAGCACGGATTTTATCCAATAAAAATACCCCGGCAGATTTATCATCCTGCTTTTTTATTGTTTCAGGATCAGGGGTTTTGAGCCTTATCATTTTTAGAAAGTTTGTTATTACAGAAGCTTATTTGTTATAAGCATATATAAAGAAATATAGGCTGTCAACAACAAATTACAGAGTAGAAATGACAGGGTTCATTTCTTCTTTTTCGCCTCATCCCACAGCGCGTCCATCTCCGCAAGGGTCATGTCGGAAAGCTCCCTGCCCTGATCAGCCGCAGCCATTTCTATATACCTGAAACGGGATATGAACTTGCTTATGGTCTTTCTGAGCGCATCCTCAGGGTTTATTCCGATAAACCTTGATATATTGACAAGCACAAAAAACAGATCCCCGAG
>JAKAKQ010000321.1 GCA_021813425.1 Nitrospirota bacterium | reverse complement strand
GTTCATCGGCTCAGGATTCTTTTGAACACCTCTTCCCACGGGGAGCCCGCAGCCGGATTCTTATGAAACGCATCCAACCGCTCATCGACTATTCTTTTTTCCTCCGCGCTTAATTCAATAGCATCTGCCTGAACAGCTATTGTGTCCCAAATATCTTCCACCAGTTGAATCCTCTCTGGAATGGAAAGGGCAAGGGCATCGACTGCCGATATCGTCTTCATTTCAACCTCCTCTCTCTTTTGCTATTTTACCATCCCGCGCAGTTTTTTTGTCCACCACGATCGCCGGCGGGGTTTTAGGTTTTGGGGCTTGCTTACTGTTAATGGTCGCTATGAATTATGAGCTTTTTTGCTATCAGCCTCTTTTGCCGTTACTCATTGCTCTTTGCTTCTGTTAATTGCTTGCATGCTTGCCGGCTTGATAGCCTGCCAGCTTTTTTTAGTGCTTGATGCCTTCGGCTTTTGCTACGGCGAAAAATGTTTTCCATAGGATTTTAATATCCAACAAAAATGATCGATGTTTAAGGTAGTACTCATCAAACTCAACCTTAATGGGGATCGGCAATTCATCCCTGCCATTTATCTGCGCCCAGCCGGTGAGGCCAGGGGCCTGTCACCTTACTATTGTGTAAAGTGTCTTCAGAATAATAGCGATGTCGACAGAGATACTTCTTTCCTTGATGTATTGTCTCGCCAGACGAATTTTTGCAGGAAGGACTTCCTTGATGTACCCTTCTTCGGGATCGTTATACTTAGCTAATACCGACTCTTCGTCCCGGTATCGGATGCTGGCATAATCCGTGATCCCCGGTCTCACCTTCAGAATCTCATCATAGTCGCTCCTGAAGACGTCAACGAACTTCGGCACCTCGGGACGGGGCCCCACAAAGCTCATATCTCCGAGAAAAACGTTTATTAACTGCGGCAGTTCATCTATCTTTGTCTTCCTCAGAAACGCGCCGACACATGTCACCCTTCTGTCACCTCCGACGGTGATTGACGGCCCCTTTGAAGGAGCGTCATCAGTCATGCTCCTGAATTTGAATATCCTGAAAGGTTTAAAATTTCTCCCGATCCGCTCCTGTCTGAAGAAGACCGGACCTTTGCTGTCAAACTTTATCATTATTGCAGCCATTGCAAACAGAGGCGCCAGCACAATCAATCCTATCGAAGCCACCATGAAATCGAATAGTCTCTTCATCTTTTCCTTGAAGATCAGAACTTATGAGGTTAAGAGGTTGGGAAGCAAAAAGTATCCGCTTTCCTTTCCATGGCGTTTAACATGCCTATTATTCTTTCATATTTATCGTCAAGATCTTCAAAAGTCTTTTTGTTTATGTAATTACATGCAAGACAGAAGTCGAGCCATGTCTGCGTTTCAGAGGCTTCCTGCATTGCATCAGTTATTTTGTTTCTGAACACAGCCTTATATTTTCGTTTCCGCCAGCCCTCTGACAGGTTCGAGCAAACTGACCGGGACGCTCTTCTGATTTGATCCGTAAGAGAATATGTCTCTGAGGCAGGGAATGATTTTGAAAGTTGAAATATCTCCATTGCGCATTCAAAAGCTAATTTATACACTTCAAGATCCCTGAAATGTTTTATCGTTTTCACCTATGATCCTTAAGTCTTTCTTCTTATCCTCATGTATTCATATGTTTCAGGCTTCATTCTTTAATTCAATTCTCTTATCCTCGCAAGTTCATATCTTCCTAATTTCATTCTCTAATGTCCAAACCTCTCAACCTCATAACTTCTAAACTTCTTATCTATTCAGTATTTCTTTAACTGCCCGGATCACCCGTTCCTGGTCATTATCCGTCATTCTGGTATAGAGCGGCAGGCTGACCACCCGTTCATATGTCTTCTGCGCAACGGGAAATTCTTCAGGTTTCAATGCATACCGATCGCGCCAGTAGGGATGCAGGTGAAGGGGAATAAAATGGACACTGCAGCCGATGCCCTTTTCATACATCTTTTCAATAAATTCATCACTTTTTACCCTCACATCTTCAGTCAGTCGTATCACATAGAGATGCCAGGCATGCACATCCCCTGCAGGGGCATGAGGAGGCAAAATAACCGGCAGGTCTTTAAACGCCTCATCATATCTTGCTGCCATTTCAGCCCGGCGCTTATGAAAATTCCACGCCTTTTTCAACTGGTGGATCCCTATAGAAGCCGCAATATCTGTCATGTTGTACTTATATCCCGGCGCAATCACTTCATAGAACCATTTTGGTTTTGATGATGTATAGCGGTCAAAGGCATCGCTGCTTATGCCGTGAAGACGCATAACCCTGCAACGTTCGGCAAGAGCAGAATCTCGCGTCACGATCATGCCTCCTTCACCGGTTGTAATGGTTTTGGTCGCATAAAAGCTGTAAACAGTCGCATCGCTTTCAAGGGCGCCGATCAGTTTCCGGTTGCAAGAGGAGGGCAGGGCATGGGCAGCGTCCTCGATAACCTTGAGATTGTGGACCTTCGAAATTTCGAGGATACGATCCATATCGCATGAAAGGCCACCGAAATGGACAGGAATTATACCTTTAATGCGAAGAGACGAACCTGAGACGTTATGAACTTGTGAAGTTGAGCCATCATTTTTTCTTATCCTCTTAGCCTCTGAGTTTCTTAACTTCCTGTTTTTTCTGCTTTTCTTCTCATCTTCCCATCTTCCCAACTTCTGATCTTCCAGACATTTAACAATCCTCTCAGGGTCGATGTTAAATGTCTGTGGATCGATGTCCACAAAGACCGGGTCTGCTCCGAGATAACGCACTACCTCAGCAGTGGCGGTAAAGGTGTAGGGCGTTGTTATGACTTTATCGCCGGGACCGATCCCTGCGGCTTCGAGGGCAAGATGGAGGCCTGCTGTTGCAGAATTGACGGCTACTGCCTCAACACCGTTTCCGATGAATGCGGCAAAGTCCTCCTCAAACTGCTTTGCCTTTGGCCCGGTTGTGAGCCAGCCGGATTTCAGAGATGAGACGACTTCGGCAATCTCTTCATCGCCGATGTCGGGGAGGGAAAAAGGGAGAAAGTTATTTTTCATAAAATATATACAGGTAAAGAGGTTAATAGATCAAGAGACAAACATATCAAGAACTAAAGAGATAAATAGGCTAAAAGATTAAAAGGTTTTGCGTTTTTGAATAAGGCCGTTCAGCATATACGAAATCTCTTCAGCATTCTTTATCAGCGCTGCACACTTCCCATTCTCAACATATCCGATATCTGTTGCGACATATAATTGTGTTCTCAATTCACCGCATGAACCCTTTGCTATGTAAAGATAATGGATAAACTCTTTGTTTGAATTTCTCTCAAAACCTTCGGCAATATTTGAAGGAACTGAAAGTGAGGCCCTTGTGATCTGATCTTTAAACCCATAGTCTTTACAGCCCGAAAACAGCTTATAGACCTCCACCGAAAGATTATATGCTCTCTTCCAAACCTCCAAATCCTCAAATCTCTTGCTCATTTACCCTCCTCACCTTTTTATCTTTTTACCTTTTCATCTCTTAACCTTCTTTATAACTCCCAAATAATGCGTATTGAGAATCTTTATTTTTTCGAGAAGCTGACAAAGGATAATGGAGTATGGAGCGATGGCACGGGCAAGGGGAGGGGCGAGGGTGATGCGCTTTAGGGATATGTCGCAGTTGGGAAAGAGATCATGAATTTCTTTTTTCTTCACACCTCTCACATCGGGGTTCTTCGGGTTATTCATGTGATAGTCATACCAGAGAATGATTCCCGACGGTTTGAGAACACGCAACATTTCCGAAGCAACATTTCTTTTCATGGTGTTGTCAAGAATTGACGTAAAAACCGTAAATTGCATGACAATGTCAAAGTAATCCTTCTCATAGGGCAGAGATTCAGCGCTGCCGCAGGCAAAATGAATATTGGGAGAAATACTTCGGGCAAACTCCACCCGGTCTTCAAGAAGGTCGATCCCATAAAGATTTTGAGGCAACGCCCCATATCGGATAAAATTTCTGAGTTCGCTCCCACCGCCGCACCCGACATCCAGAATCCTCTTTTCCCGAAGATCTGTTAGTCCCGATCTTTTTAACGCGCTTAATACGGCACAATCTCGCTGCTGGACAATAAAGAGATTTGCAGGATCAAAGAAAGAATATAACCGAGAAAGACCTTTTTCCTTGCGTTTCTCATACGCCTGAATAATACGCTCTGCCTCGTTGCGGTTGTCCATCTATCGTGTTAAGGGAACATCCTGTATCTTTTTCTTTTTATGTTTCTTAAAAAGAATAAAGTCAAAAATGCCTTTCAGATAACCAATGCCGTATGAAAAATGAACTGTCGAAAACACAATCGGGAGCATAAAAAAAATTTTCCAACCTTTCTTCATAACAATGTGGAAAGAGATTCCGAGATTCACGATGCCGTATAGAGAGAAGATGGAGAGAAACATCCAGAAGAAAGGTTTGAAGATAAAAGACAAAAGCAGACTTCCAAGCAATGAACCGACAAGGAGCGCCGGAACAACCTGACGCCATGTGAGAACCCCGCTGACTTTTAAAGCGACAAGAGGCTTGAAGTAGCCGTACTGAAAAAACATCTTCCATACTTTTGACAGCGAATCCCTTGAATAATAATAAGAGACAATATCCGGGACAAGCAGTATCTTCCCGCCGTTCTTTATCAAGCGCAGATTGAATTCATCGTCCTGATTTCTCACAAGGTCTTCATCAAACAAACCGATCTTTTCAAAGACCTCGCGCTTATAACAGCCAAAAGGAACCGTATCAACATATTTGGGCTCTTTGGAACCGGTTCGGTAATGTGCATTGCCGATACCGAATGGATGAGAAAGGGCTAATGCGATAGACTCGGCTACCAAATGACGCTCGCGTCCAGGCAAGGTAACCCAAATACCACCCACATTGTCGGCATCTGACTCAGTCAAGTATTTGACACACTTGGATATATAGTCTTTCTCATATCTTGCATGTGCATCCATCCTGATGATTATGTCTCCGTTAGCCGATTGGATTCCGAGATTCATTGCTGTGGGTACTATTTTCTCCGGGTTATCGATAACTTTTACGAATGAATATCTCTCTGAATACTCTTTGACAATATCCCTTGTGCCATCCTCGCTCATCCCGTCAATTACAAGTATCTCAATTTGTTCTTTTGGGTAATCCTGCGAGATTAAAGAATCAAGACATCTCCTGATAAATCTTGTCTCGTTCCTGCAAGGGACGATCACAGACACAAAAGATTTATTAGAGAACCTATCAGACATTTCTATCAAGCACGGAAATAACCGCCTTGAATTTTCCTGCCTTGGTGCGCGGAATTTCATTGACCTTCTCGACAATTACCTGCACATTTCCAAGACGCTGTTTTATGCGGGTTTCCACATCAGCAACATCTTTAGGCCCAAAATCGGCCGTTGGCACTACTTTGACCCTGATGAAATCGAGAGCTTCCTGAATAATTTGTCCCTCCTGAATATGAGGTTGATTCACGAAGATTCCGTGAAAACGAACCATCTGTCTGCCGTCAGGCCCGATGACAACATCCTCAACGCGACCGATCACTTCTTTTAAAACCGGCATTGCCCGACCACATTTGCAGGGTTCAGCATCCCACATCGCAAGGTCGCCAAGTCTAAAGCGAATAAAGGGCTGATAAGTTCTCATCAGACATGTAGCAACCACTTCACCTATTTCGTCAGGTTCACATAGCTGACCATCAGGCCTAAGAATTTCAACTATCCCAGCATCCGGGCTGACGTGCAATTTACCACATTCGCACTCGCTTGCAAAAACTGCATTTTCAACCGTACTATATTCTTCATATACTTTGCAGCCATATGCTTCCTCCATTACAGTTCTCATCTCAGGTGTAACCTTTTCGCTTGTGGTCACAACCGCTCGTAAAGAAGGCACTTTCAGTTTTTGGTCGAGAATAAATTTTGCGAGGAGATAATAAGAAACAGCATAGCCAGTTAACCACTGAATATTGTGATTCCTGAGCGCTTTCACATAGAATGGAGCAGTATCTGGTTTTAAGTGAAACGCCGAAAAATAAACCTGCTTTTCAACTGCATTGTACCTATAAAACGGGCCTTTGCTGTTGGGATCAGGTTCAACAATCCTTCCAGAAAAAGTAGCGCGAGGCATTTTAAAAGAGACCCCAGCCCAGTTTGCTGATCTCACTTCACGCAATGCAAGTGAATTTCTGAGTTCGTCTATTGTCCAATAACTTGCAATAGGTGTGCCGGTTGACCCACTCGTATGGAACACTTGTGGATGCCAGGGATATTTATTTTTCCTGAGAAATGCCTTGGGGTCTGAGCGAAGGGGCTCCTTTTCAAGCAAAGGAAGATCATCCAGTCGTCCGTTTAAGGCTGCCTCAATTTGACGCCTGTCCCATGTTTGCCTATAGAATGCAACACGAGTAGCAGCCATTCCAAGTAGCTCCTGCACCTGCCGATTCTGCCAAGCCGCCCATTCCGGTTTCGACAAGTGCTCTCTCCCTCGATAATCGCTTACAAACCGACTAAAGCCCGAACCGAACCGAAGCCATTTCCAGTAAATGCCGAAGGTGCTGACCGCAACATTCTGAAGCCCCACGGGCAATTTCTTATATAGAAAGTCAAACCGACCCATATTCATTTAGGGATTTCGGAAACATCTTGAAACAACTTTTCCCATTTAGGGAGAATTATAGACCAGTCAAACTGCTCCGCCTTCTTTCGTGCATTATTGGAAAGACGCGCTGCCAGATTCGGTTCAGCCAGTAGACGTCGCACCGCCGTGTCCATTGCTTCAACATCTGCCGTATTTATCGACATAACGACATGATCAATTTGACAAAATGCGGGCCTATGACATCACAGGAGTAAGCACGGCTTCTTTTCAATCCATTCTCCTTGAAATTGGAATAAATGAGGTCGTCTTCTATAAGCTGAAGCATTTTTTCCGCAGTTTTCTGGCTGTCGTTGAATGGAACCAAAAAGCCGTTCTCACCGTCAGTGATGAGATCGGGGATACCGCCTATATTAGTGCTAACTATTGGTGTGCCTGATGCGAAGGCTTCAACCAAAACAATTCCAAATGATTCATATTTAGTGCCATGGACAAAGACTGATGCCATTTCAAATATCTCAGGGATACGGTCATAACTCACATTCCCTACAAATATGACGCTGCCATTTAACCCCAATTCCCTTACAAGTTTCTCGAGCGCTACTTTTTCTGACCCTTCTCCAGCTATATATAAAGTTGCCTTGTGATATTTATTTTTCACTTCACTAAACGCCTGAATTAACGTATCCATACCGCTGTAAAATGATAAATGCTTTATCGCAAGAAAAACCGGCTTCTCAGGTTTGGTTGCTTTCACTCTAAACCTTGATATATCTACAATATGAGGTATTAAGACACACTGGATGCCTTCATTAATTAATAGATCCTGAAAGGTCTTCGTAGGGACTATCACAGAATCAAATGCTTTAAATGCCTTTTGCCAGTAGAATGCGTTTTTCTTGATCTTGTCCTCGAGAGCTCCACCAACAAAATCCAGTATTACAGGTTTTCTCAACAGTTTCCCTAAAAGCAAAACTGGCAATGCTTTAACGTGAAAATAGAGATCAGAAGACGAAATAATCATTATCACATCTGCCTTTATAACCTTTATCAACCGCAAATAGAATATGATTGACTGAATAAGCTTATTCAATATTATTGGCTTTATGGTCTTCCGAATATTAGGATGGGTATTGACTGTTATTACTTCTATATCATGATTTGCAAGGCATTTATTAAGGGTTTCTGCCAAAACAGACATTCCACCATATGGGGGCGGGAAGGGTGACACAAGGGCAAGCTTTGCCTTCATTTAGGAGTTCTCCCCATAAAAAGTTTGTCCTTTAGATATCCAGCCAATTCCGCTGCCCTTTTCTCCAAGGTGTTCTGGCGAACAGAGGCTTTTGCGCGTTCAATCATCTGCCTTCTCAAAACACTATCTTCAATAAGCAGTTTCACTGCCTCAGCAATAGCGAAAGGATCTTTTGGAGGTATCAGTAAAGCCTCCGACTTGTCCTTGAGGTAATGGGGAATAGAGCCAACCTTTGTTGCAATCACCGGGACACTGTAAGCCATAGCCTCCCATATCGCACGGGGAAATCCTTCTGCATATGATGCCATAAGAAAAATGTCCGCTCTTTTATAAAACTCAAACAACTCAGGACCGAAGGGCTTATAGCCGTGCAATACAATATACTCTCTTAAATGATTCCTATCTATATAATTGTCGAGATTATTACGGGTAGGGTCTCCTTTTGCACAGTCGCCTACAATATCAAGGCATACATTAAGATTTTTTCCCCAGAGAATTTTAACAGCATCTACAAGTTCGAATAATCCCTTGGTTGTATCGATCCTGCCAGTGTAAAGCAATCTATATCGTTGATTATTGCACCTGTCTTTAACATCGTAAAAATCTCTTTCAGAAAGATTAGTCGTCCTCGTTTCAATGATTTCTCGTGCGATATCTTTTAATCCTTCATATAGTTTTCTGCTGTTTACAAATACCAGGCATTTGCTTGCTGCTATATTTTGGCCATAGGAATTCCAATAAGCCCACAACTTAATGATTTGCTTCCTCCACAAGGGTTGAGGCAGGTCGCTAATGCCTGATAAATAATCGCCAACAAAAAGCAGAGCAGTAGGCACTGGCTCAAGGCTTTTGAACATAGCGGACAAAAGCGGGCTCGGCCCCCTTAAAAGCGCGCAATCAATTTTATGTTTGTTTTCAGTTATGATCTTTCTCATATTCGGGATAGATAAGATTCTTTTGGGCACACTCAGATGTGGGCCAATGGAAAGAAAATGAACATTTTTAGCTTCTATCTTATAATCAAAAGCACTATCGCCGGGGCCGGGTGCATGCATTGCGAGAACTAACTCTTCACAATGTTCGGACAGGCTGTCGATAAATCTGCCTTGAACACCCGAAGTCCAAAGATGTCCCGACTTATCTTTGTAAACAGGGATATGATAATGATACAGCAGGTTCAACGTTATTTAATAAACACTCCGACAACTATCATTCCCCTGTCATGAGAAGCCCTTCTCCAACGTCTTCTGTAAATCTTCCATATGCAGTCAGAGCTTATTTCAGCCGGGATGTGATAATAAAATCCGAGTCTCAAAACCTTATTCTTCTCCTTCTCCTTGTCTTTTTTTTACGACCAGCAAGATTGATAATTGCCGCCATCATGCCGTATAAGAACCATGGCATGGTAGATGTCAGCCCGGCGAGTGTCCAGAGATGTATGTTCATCCCGACTATACCGGTATACAACGAAAGAGGCCATCCAATGCCTTGCCGTGCGAGAAAAACAACTGCCCGACCTCCTTTGATCGTTAGGATGATAAGGATAATGCCGAACGGTATAGCCATGCTAAGCCCGCCTTCTGCCAAAAGCTGTATATATGAATTATGAGTGCTCTTTGAGTCGAAGTAGGTATAGTGCTCATATTTAAGAGCTTGCGGTATATCCAGCTCGGTCCTAATGGATTGGAACTGGTAGGGGCCGACACCGAACCAGGGATTTTTGTTGAAAAGCTTCAACCCTTTCTGGATCATAAGCTGCCTGATCTGCCACGATTTGTCCTGCTCCAGATTCTCGATCGACTGATATCGCTCTTCAACAGCTTCCTGAAACCTTCCAGGGAGCATAAGGAAGATCCAGAAGGTCAGTCCGACCGCGAAATATCCGATGAAAAGGCGGTATCCACGCTTAGGCACAATCATGCCGTAGAGGCTGCTGTAAATGATAATCGTCAGTAATGTCGTTCCCCATGCAGAGCGGGACGTGTTGATGACGATCGCCAGAAGACAGATGATGAACCCAACAATCCCCCATATGCGGGTCTTTCCCTTCAAAAAGAAAATGGGGTAAAAGAGAAACGGCAGAAAGGTTGAAAACTGAAAGGCATAATCATTTTTGGACAGATCGGTCAGGAGCGAATTCTTAGTGCTGCTCAGTCCTCCAAAGACAAGATAATCGATGATCAGGAGAACCCCAAGACATGTGATACCGACTGTAAAGGCGAGCGATACGGAATGCCCGATCTGATAACGATAAAAAACACCGCAGGCAATCAAGGCGCATAGTATCCAGTATGCATAGCGGGCATATGTCTGAGCAAATGAGATGAGCGTGTACGTTGCATTTCCAAATAAGGTGTTCACAACGCTTGACATGGCCATACTTAAAAAAAGAAAGATGATCATTACAGAGAAAATGCCGTGGCGAAGTTTCACGCCGTTAGGCCTGCGCAAGATATTGAGGAAGAGCATGTACATAAGCGGAGCGCTGACCGAAAGCTTTAGCAAAGGGATATCGATGAACGAGGTGGCCAGACAGAACGCGATAGAGAGGGTAAGAAATCGGACATCCTTCGGGACATCTGCTGCGGCTTCCGGAGAAGCCGAATATAGTGGAAGGGGATGTCCGGCGTCTGCGTATCCTCTTTGAAAGCGTTTCATTTTAGTTGATTATTTGCTATAGTGTTTTTGTTTATCCATGCTGGATCATCGGGTCCCATAACAGGCGGGTTCAAAAGACACTTTAGAATCCCGGCAATCCTGCCAAGACCATAAAACAATGTTTGCCCCGGTTGTTTGCGGAACGGCGAAGAGAATATTTCATTTCCGGCATCGATGAGATGGTAAAGCAAGAAGCGCGTAGTTTTTAGTCGCCCCTGGGAACATTCGCGCATAAGGAAGTAGTGATTATAGACATTGAAGAATCCCATGCGGAAATGATTCGGCCGGTTGCCAGAAATGTGAAAATGGCTGGCCTCGAGGTCCCCGCTTACATATAGGTGAAATCGGCGAGATACACAGCTTGAAAAATACTTGTCTTCACCAAGCCCGTATCCATGGAAAAAATGTGAGAATCGGAACTCCTTGAATATACTTTTGCGCCAAGCGGTGACTCCTCCAGGAAGAAAATCGACTTGGGTGAGTTCTCCTCTTCGCGGTCGAGGTAAAGGTGTCGTTTCACCGCAGGCTAAAAAACACCCAGGCCGATCTGTCTCAACAATTCTTAAGAGTCTTTTTAACTTCCAACCGAATCCTGGTGATTTGGGTAAATGGTTGACTAAGATGCCGGTGATACCTGCGATCTCCCCTGTCATATCCTGTCCGAATATACGGCGCGTTTCGTGCAGAAACTCGGAAGCCAATCGAACGTCGTCATCGAGAAACACAAGTATTTCTCCTGTTGCCAAATCAATCGCTCTGTTGCGTTGGCTTGTCAACCCCTTTTTGTGGCGGTCATAAATCATATTTTGGAAATGCGGAGAGGCTTCGCCGACAACCTCTCTTGTCTTCTCGTCAGGGCTTGCATCGACAATGACGACTTCGTCAGGGGCCGCCTTCTGCGCTATCAGATTGTTGAGCAATTCCGCGACCTGCCGAGGTCGGCAATATGTGGGGACACAAACGCTCACCTTCATAAAGAGTACGCTACAACCTCAGACCAGCGAATCTAGTGAAAATACTCACGACAGGCAGCATCCGTGGTGAAGCGGCGCTCCCCTTCCTGAAGGATCAGCGGGTAGTCCTGTATGCCATCGGATACTAGATATGGTAGTAACTATAGTCAAGTGGATACCCATGTTTCTCCATTTGA
>JAKAKQ010000341.1 GCA_021813425.1 Nitrospirota bacterium | reverse complement strand
TGTTTTATCATTGTCTTACCTCCTTCGGGTTTTTTGTTCACCTTATTGGTGATATTTTATATCACCAAAAAACATTAAACCAGAAGGAGTTTTCTTTTTATTTAAAGTTCTATCTCTATTTTAGGGACGACATATGTTACAGTTGCTCAATAGTTCTTTCAGACTATTACTTTTCTTTTAAATTTCTGACTTTCCCTCTTTCAGACTATTTTTGCGTTGCAAAAATAAGTTGCCGTGCTTAAGATATCCACATGCATCATGCAGATCATTATGGATTATTTTCCTGATGAAACGATTGGTTGGAAAAGTTAAAATGCGGACTGTAATTTTGGGCATACTTGTCGTCATTGCACTCACCGCATGCAGCACTCATATGGCATCCCATGAGACATTCCAGATGAGTGTCGACCGATATAATGAGTTGTTGTCCGAGCAGAAATTCGATACCGCAAGGCTTTTTGCCTCAGAGACCATTGCAGAGGAATTTAGTGTTAGGGTAAAGGCTACAAAGAATATCAAAGTGATGGGCTATCATATTGTGAATGTAAAGTACGAAGAATCAAAAGGGGAAGCCGAGATAGAGGTCGAGATCGAATACTATACCCTTTCTTCATACAGGCTGAAGGCATTGCTGGACATACAGAAGTGGGCATATGTGACTGAGAATGGCACTAAACAGTGGAGATTGATGAGCCTGCTTCCGGAATTCCGTTAGACACTGCCTCCGTTTATTGTCTTCGTATTTACAGACTGTGAGCTGCTGGCAGCTATCAATGAGTAACAAGCTATTTCGCTTTTGATATAAAGATAGCATCAAAGAACTTCCTTAGCTCCTCCCATGACATTTTGTCAGCCTCTGCATTATATCCAAGCGGCAGTTTAAATCTTTTCGCATATTCATCGGCGTCCGGATTGGTGAAGCTGTGGATCACACCGGGATAAGAGATAAACTGAAAATCAGCCCCTGCGGTTTTCATCTCCTGCGTGAACCCCTCGATCTGTTCTGGC
Source organism: Nitrospirota bacterium (assembly GCA_021813425.1). Taxonomy (GTDB): domain Bacteria; phylum Nitrospirota; class Thermodesulfovibrionia; order Thermodesulfovibrionales; family UBA6898; genus JAKAKQ01. The sequence continues at coordinate 10,680 of JAKAKQ010000341.1, read as the reverse complement.
TTGATGAACTTGTCATCAGCGCCATGAAGAACAAGGATTTTTGCCTTGACAGTACCCGGCTCAGCAGGCTTGACCGCTGTCAAGCTTCCGTGAAAGCTTGCAACGCCCTTAAGGTCAACACCCTGCCGCGCCATGTTTAGCACGACCCCACCGCCAAAACAATAACCGATGGCAGCAATCTGACCGGGGTCAACAGTCGACTGCTTTTTAAGAAATTCAAAAGCAGCCATAAACCGCGCCTTTGCAGTATCAAAGTTCTTCATAAGCTCTGATGAGAACTTGCCTGCATCATCAGGATGCATTGCCTGCTTCCCATCTCCGTACATATCAACAGCAAGGGCTGTATAACCCATATTTGCAAGCATGCGCGCACGTTTCCGGGCATATTCATTATGTCCCCACCATTCATGGACCACAAGCACTCCGGGTCTATTTCCTTTGATATTCTTATCGTATGCAAGGTACCCCTTCATCACCACACCCTCGGCAGTGTATTCAACAGGCTTGCCCTCAATCTTCGGTTTTGCAAAAGCAGAACCTGCTGTTGTCGATACCAATGAAATTGCGACCAATATTAAAAATATTTTTTTCATAACAAACTCCTTCTGGTTGATTTTCGTTTCAGGCCTATTAGTTAAAGTCTATCAAAAAAATTGCCATTTTAAAATGTCATGTTAATCTTTTTTTTGATATACTTTAACTATGGAAAAGACATTTATTAACGTACAAAAGGAATTCTGCGGGGAATGCTCTCTGGCTTTAATGCGTTTTATCGGAAATATGAAGGGTGTCGAGTCCGTAGCTGCAGAGGACGGGAAGGTTGCGATAACCTTTGACGATTCGGTGATAAATGAAGAGGATATCCTGAAGATAACCAGAGAAAGCATCGAGAAAATGGGCTATAAAATTATTGACGAGCAGTAACTGGAACATCCCCGCCGCTTCTTCTATAACCGAATTTCTGCGCTATAATATATCTATGGGCAGACTCGTTGAAAACACCGATTTAAGAATGAAGCCTTATGTTTTTGCAGACAGGGCTGATGCCGGCAGGCTGCTTGCCGGCAGTCTCGGGGATTACACCTCGTCCGGCGCGTTAGTGCTGGCGATACCTGCGGGTGGAGTGCCAGTAGCGCATGAGGTGGCGATCAATCTCAAACTGGCAATGGACGTCATCGTTGTAAGAAAGGTCCAGATCCCCGGCAATACTGAAGCAGGTTTCGGGGCTGTGGGGCCTGACGGAGAGGTGATTTTCAATAACGCTCTTTTAAAAAGGTTGAGGCTTTCAGATGAAGAAATCAATCGGCAGGTCGAACAGACCAGAAGAGTTATTGAAACAAGAAACAAGACATACAGACAGAGCAAAACTTTTCCTGACTTGAAAGAAAAGGCCGTCATCATTGTGGATGACGGCCTTGCTTCAGGCTATACAATGTCTGAAGCGGTGCGGTTTGTCCGGAGGAAAAAGGCCGGGAAGACCATAGTGGCTGTTCCGACCGCTTCAGAAAGCGCGATCAATCTCCTCATGTCGGAGGTTGACGAACTTCATTGCCTGAACATCAGAGGCTATCCCTTTGCCGTAGCTGAAGCATATATGGAGTGGCATGACCTGGACGATGGAGAAGTCATTTCGATCTTGAGAACATGGCAGTGAAGATGACATAAACATAGACAAACGCTCCATGAAGACTCCCAAAGGGACCGTTATGAAGAAGGGGAGCCTGATCGCATGAACATACTGGCTGATCTGCATTTTTACCTGCCATGAATGATCTGCCTTAATCCCAGTCGAGCAGCCTTTTTTGTCCTGAGAGGCTCCTTAAGTCAGTAATATCCTGGCTCACTTCAAGGGTGCCTTTGTATCTGCCGTAATTGTCCCGCACTGCAAAATATCGTATATGAATGAACTGCCCCTTCATCTGTATCCAGAATTCTGCGCTATCCTTTTCTCCTTTCTTAAAGGCATCAAGTATCTTTTCGACCATGTCAACGCTCTTTGGCGGATGACAGTTCTGGACTTTTCTCCCGATAATACCCGGACTTCTGGGAAAGATTCTGTCTTTTGTCTGTGAATAATACACGACCTCATCATTTTCGTTTACGAATGATATGTCAACGGGCAGATGTGTGAGGACAAGGTTTACCTGTTCAGGGGTCATCTGTCCTGTGTCAAGGTTGAGGCTGCCGATCTTATCGATGGATACAACCTGCCGGCCAACCCCTATAGAAGGTTCCCATTGTTCAACTGACTCCAGCCATGCATATCCGATCTCTTCTTCTCCCCTTTTGACCCTCATCCAGTCTTCGTCAGTCAGGGTTTCAAGTGCCATGGGGTATAATATATGTTCTTCTTTATATATCATGTCCTTTATCATATGGACTAATGTCTTGATCTCGAGTTCCTTGACCGAACCTGCCCTGACCTTTTCTTTGACATCCTTCATCATTGCACGGATATCGTCATGGAGCGCCCACATGACTTTTGAAGGTCCTGATATCCCCTTTGCCTCAAGGATAGGGAAAAGCTGGTTTTCTTTCCTCAGGTAATGCATCTCAATAGCTGATATACGCTCTATCAGTACCTGTAGCTTATTATTGTCCTTCAACTCCTCAATCTCCTGTATAATGCCTTCAGCAAACCTGTTTTCAAGCATAAGCGTATGCACAGGATGTCCGGACGGGAGGCCCGGAAGGGTCTTTTTTTCGAGTGATTCTCTGAACACCTCAACATGAAGACTGCAAAGCTTTTTAACCTCCTGCTCAGGCATACCTTCCTCGATAAGTTTCTGTTCCAGGTTCGCGATCTCTGAAGGTGAGATATCCTTGATCAGCTCAAGGAATTTTTGTTTAAGGATGTTTATATTTACCCCTCTGTGAAGGTCTTTAATAATGCCCTTCAGTATTTCCTGGCGGTTTTCCGATGTAGGGACATCGCTCCTGGCTATAACACTTTCACCGGTCTTCCCTTTAATTTCATCGGAGATCTTCGTCAGCAAACCGGAGAGATCGATGCCCCCAACCAGTGCAACCTGGCTGAGTGTAGCCATCCTTCCAAGTGTGTTTCGCATTATTGGGTTATCAAGGGCACTGAAATTGGGATTAAGACTGATCAGAAATTCTTTAAGAAACGGATAAGTTGCGAGCAATACAGAAATTTTGGTTTTAGAATTTATTTCCATTAAATACCTCCTTTTTGTGGACATGTTTCCGGCCGGATATCAATTCCATGCTATATTTTAAAAAGTATATTCTACTATAAGTCGTATTACAACTTTTCTCGTGTATCAGGCTGCTTTTTTCAGGTTGTCTTCGAAATTAAGGACTTTCTTCGGACAAACAGCCACACAGGTTGTGCATTTGATGCAGTCACTGTCACTCATGATGCCCTGTTCTTTATATTGATATGGCTTTAACTGCATAGGGCATGTTTTTACGCAGATCTTGCAGCCAGCGCAGGAGTCCTTTATCTTCAGTGGATATTTCCCCTGTTAAGTTAAAAATAAAGATTGTTTTTTTTTGGAAAATCCTCTATTTTATAAGGGATTTTTTTCGTTAAAATATTAAGCAAAAAAAATAAAAAAGATAACGAGGCCCTCTTTGAGGGCCTTTTTTTTAAAAAATTGTCATAGGAGGGATTTAGATGCGGTTATCAAAGGTTTTTGTTGTACTGTTCTTTTTAGTTGCGGTTACAGGACTGGTTTACGCCGGCATGGAAAAGGGAGATGATTCTATCAGCAAGCTCCTTGATGGGAACAAAAGGTTTATGACGGGAGAACACGCTAAAAAGGATATCGGCGAAAGCAGAAGACAGGAACTGACAAAAGGGCAGCATCCGTTTGCAATAGTCTTGTCGTGTGCCGATTCAAGGGTCCCGACTGAACTTATTTTTGATCAGGGGTTAGGCGACATATTTGTTGTAAGGGTTGCAGGAAATGTTGTGGAGCCGACAACCTTGGGCAGCATAGAATATGGCGCTGAACACCTGAATGCTCCGCTGCTTGTAATACTGGGCCATGAGAAATGCGGTGCGGTTAAGGCAACGCTTGAAGCAAAAGGAAAACCCGAAGGAAATATAGGCGCGATACTGAAAAAAATAATGCCTGCAGTCAATACAGCAAAAAAGGCTAATAAAGGGACTGAAGACACCCTTGATCTTGCTATAAAGGAAAATGTAAAAAATACTTATAAGGAAGTAATGAAAAGCAAAATAATCAGCGAGCTTGTTCATGAAGGCAAGTTAAAGATCGTAGGGGCTGAATATTATCTTGGGACAGGGAAGGTTGAGATCATAGATCTTGCCCCAGCATCTTCTGAGAAAGGCCATAAAGGACATCATTAAGAGATATGCATGGGGGAGAAATCTCCCCCATGCATTCAATGCTTATATCTCTAAAACTTCAATACACTTTTCAGGACAGACTTCAACACAGCTCATGCATCCAACGCATTCACCAGCCTGATAAGGATCTGTTTTACCATCAGGTCCGAGCTGAAAAACCTGTACAGGACAGATATTTACACATTCTCCGCAGCCGGTACACCTTTCAATGTCCACCTTAACAAAAAACATTAATACCTCCCAAATAATTTGAATTTAAGAAATTTACAAGGTGAGCGTCTGCATGCCTTATAATTTCATAATCTCAGAACTTCGAAATTTCTTCTTTACTGTCTTACTCTGCCGGTGTAACTACGGCCATAACAACAAGGCGGCTTTCTTTTGCCTTAAAGCCATGAGGCACCATCGGATCGCAAAGTATGCATGTCTTTTCATCGGCCTCGATCTCTTCATCTCCGACAATGAAAGTCCCTCTGCCTTCGACACAGTACATGAGAAGACGCATGGGGGCCTTGTGCGGTTTCAGTTCCTGTCCTGGTTCAAGACACATCAGTGCAATCCTCATCTCGGGTTTGTCAGAGAGCATATCCCTGCCTATCTTGTCAGGATAAAATCTTATAAGTTTTTTAAGATCAATAATTTCCATTTAAACCTCCTTTATTTTTAAATATTATCTCACATGGGAAACTTTAAAGTTATGACTTTAATCATATTTCGGATCACTACTGCCTGGAATGGCAGAAAAAATAGGTAGATCCCGAAAAAATGTCATGATGATCATTAAAGGATGGTTAGTTTTTCTCAGGCTCAACATGCACAACAACGTCAACGACGTTCGGGAACTCTTTACAGATCATCTCTTCTACTCTGTCAGCGATCCCGTGTGCTTTCTCGACCGGCATAGCAGGATCCACCAATATATGCAGGTCGACATAAGTTGCGCTTTCACTACCCCTTGTCCTGATATCATGACATCCTCTGACATTTTCTATTTTTATTACGAGGGATTCGATAAGACTTGTGTTCATGCAGACTCTGTCCACCAGTATATCAGTGGATTTCCTGAGTATCTCATAGCCGATCTTAGCAATGAAAACAACTATTACCAGTCCTGCAAGGCTGTCAGCAGCAGGATAACCGAGCTTCACAAAGAGGAGTCCGATTATGACTGACGTTGTGGTGAGGATGTCGCTTTGAGTATGCATCGCATCGGCAGACAAGAAGTCGCTTTTTAACACTTTCCCACGTGCTGCCTCATATCTTGCTACAAAGATATTTACTGCCATGGTGACCAGCATGACAGCAAAACTTACCGGCGTTACAATTGCCTGAGAGTACTCTCCCTTGAAAGAGAAGTAGACCTTCTCCAGTATCCTGAAAGAGGTGCCTAATATCATAATGCCTATCACAATCGTGAAGAGAGTTTCGAATTTCCGGTGTCCGTAAGGGTGTTCTTTATCAGGCGGGTGAGCAGCTATCCAGATGCCGATAAGTCCGAATATGTTTGATGTGCCGTCGAACATGGAATGAAAACCATCTGATGTTATGGAGATAGAATTAGTAACATAGCCGTATGCTATTTTAGCGGCAGCGACAGCAATATTTAGGAATAAAGTTATAATCAGGACCCGCCTGACTTCCTGTGTATTGTTTATGTGATTATAGTTTCCCATTTTTTCCTGAAGTCCATAAAAGTTTTTTCTATGATAGATTCTCTCATATTTTTGAAGAAATTAAGATAAAAAAATAAGTTGTGAAGCGTATTCAGACGCATTGAGAGTATTTCCCTTGAGAGGAACAGATGCCTCAAATAGCCCCTTGAATAATTCCTGCATGTGTAACAGGCACATTCAGGATCAAGAGGATTATCATCATATTTAAACTCTTCCCGTTTGATACTTACTCTCCCCAAGCTTGTGAAAAGTGTTCCGTTCCTTGCATTGCGTGTCGGCATTACGCAGTCGAACATGTCAAATCCTGCGTCAACCGCCCCGAGCATATCGCTGAAGTCCCCGATTCCCATGAGATAACGGGGTTTGTCCGGTGGGAGCAAAGGTGCGTTAAAATATATGATTTCATGCATCTCCTCTTTTGGTTCGCCTACGCTAACCCCTCCGACAGCGTAACCGTCAAAGCCGATATTTATCAGATCTTCTGTGCTTTTCCTCCTCAGGTCTTTATACATTCCTCCCTGAACAATACCGAATAACGCCTGTTTCTCATTCTGATGATCTTTGCATATCCTTGCCCACGAAGTTGTCAGTTCAATAGACTTTGCCGCATATTCAAATGAAGAGGGATAGGGTATGCATTCATCGAATACCATCGCAATATCAGAGCCAAGGATCCCCTGAATCTTCATGGCCTCTATCGGCCCTATGAAATGAGGCGAGCCGTCAATATGAGATCTGAAGTGCACGCCGGTTTTTTTTATGTCTCTGATGGCTGCAAGACTGAATACCTGAAAACCGCCGCTGTCAGTAAGGATGGGGCGCTCCCAGTTCATGAATTTATGCAATCCGCCCAGTTCAGTTATAACATCTGTACCGGGTCTCAGATACAGGTGGTACGTGTTGCCCAGGATTATTTCCGCTCCGATCTCCTTCAATTCATCCGGGGACATTGCCTTGACAGTGCCGAGCGTGCCCACCGGCATAAAGGCAGGGGTGTTTATGTCACCCCTTTGGGTTTTTATTATGCCCCTTCTGGCGTTTCCGTCTGTTGATAATATCCTGAATTCCATAGAGTTCCAGTAGCGCTGCTGAATATTATGCACTATTTGTCCGGAAGATGGTAACACAGCCTGCCGAAAAGTGACAAAGTGAAACAGGTTGACATGCTTTATCTTTTGCGATAGCCTTGTTATAAAGATGAAAATAATGAACTGCGTTGCAAGCCAGGGAAAATCAATCGTGTGGTTCAAGATTTGCTCAGTCAGTCTCTCCTGTTTGAATCGGCTCACAGAAAACGAAATGGGAGGATAATCCATAACTCAGGCATGCATTAATGTTTTGACATGAAACAGGGGATATATAGTGGATGCTGACACAGAAAGCGAAAAAGTAAATAACACTTCCAAAGTTTTGTCGGGCGTTCACGACCCAGGGCGTGTCCGGTTTCTGGTTCGTCTGTGTGCTTTTTTTGTGGCCGGTATCGGCCTTGTCGCTCTTTTAGGCTGGGTGCTTGGGCTTCCCTTTTTATCCAGCCTTGGATCAGGCAAGATACCGATGGCGCCGAGCACGGCGCTTTTATTCTTACTGTATGGAGCGGGTGTGCTTCTTCTTCCCCATTCACTGTTTAACCGGACATTTCGTCTAATCGGCAAGGTCATCGGTTCAGTGGGTGCGCTGGTTTCACTGCTGCTGTTTTTTCTCTCTTCAATTGGAATACATCCGGAAGCTGAGCACCTCGGAATTCGAATCTCCGGAACGGTAAACGGAGCTCCAATCGGTTATATGTCTCCATTAACAGCCTTTTGTTTTATGCTCGCCGGCTTGTCGCTTCTGGTGTTGTTGTCATCATCGTTCAACCGGTTGCGGAGGGCAGTCGCTGCTTTTGGGTTTGCATTCATCATAGTATTGACCGGTTTCGTTCTTTTGCTGGCCTATCTATTTGGTTCGCCGCTGCTTTACGGCAGCGGTATCATTCCTCCTGCGCTGTCAACTTCTCTGGCATTCCTGATGCTCGGTACAGCCCTCCTTGTGTCTGCCGGACAACATGTATGGCCTCACGATAAACCGTTGGATACCGGGATCACACGAGGTTCGTATGTATTTATCCTGATCTTCTTAATAATGGCCACTGGCATAGTTACCACCGGGTACCTTTATTACCGGAATTACGAAAAAAACTACAGAGCTGAAGTTGAACATCAGCTTTCCGCCATTGCTGACATGAAAGTAGACGAACTCAGGCAGTGGAGAAAGGAGCGTCTGAGTGATGCGGCTCTTTTTTACAGGAATTTCAACTTTTCCGGGCTGGTGCAGCACTATTTCGAAACTCCGGGGGATATGGATGCAAATAGACGCCTTCTGACATGGCTGCGCCAGCTTCGGGATGCGCATCTTTATGACCGGGTCTGTTTATATGACGCCGGCGGCAGGCTGAGGATTTCGGTCGATGATACGCACGAACCTATCGCCGATATTATTTCCAAGAGCGCCGCGACAGTCCTGCGGTCGGGAGAGATAACCTTCGGGGATTTCTATCGGAATGAGCATAACCAGCGTGTTTATCTTTCGGTCCTCGTCCCTATTATTACTGATGGAGAACACGGCGGCCGGGCGATAGGGGTACTTGCCCTGCGCATTGATCCGGAGCAGTATCTATACCCTTTTATCAGGCGCTGGCCGACGCCCAGCCGGACTGCCGAGACCCTTATTGTGCGCCGGGACGGGAACGATGTGCTTTTTTTAAATGAACTCAGATTTAAAAAAGACTCTGCACTTAACCTGCGCATCTCTCTTGAAAAGAAAGAGGTGCCTGCTGTTCAGGCTGCTTTAGGCCGTAAGGGTATTATGGAAGGCAGAGATTACCGTGATATTCCTGTCATTGCAGCTGTACGAACCGTTCCCGATTCACCGTGGTTCCTTGTTGCGCGCATGGATGTTTCAGAAGTATATGCACCTGTGAGGGAGAGACTCTGGATAATGGTTGTGCTCATCACCGCCCTGCTCATCGGTACGGCTGGCGGTATAGGGCTGGTCTGGCGGCAGCAAAGAGTTAGTTTTTTCAGGGAGAAGTGGAAGGTTACAGAAGCGCTTCGGGAAAGTGAAGAGCGTTACCGAACGCTGTTTGAAAACAGCATTGATGCAGTTTTACTTACCATTCCTGACGGAACAATTCTGTCGGCCAATCCAGCTGCCTGCCGCATGTTCGGCAGATCGAAAGAGGAAATATGCGCTCTTGGACGGGAGGCTCTCGTTGACATAAATGACCCCCGCTTGACAAAGCTGCTGGAGGAACGGGTCCACACGGGAAGGGCATCCGGTGAGCTGACGTTTGTCCGAAAGGACGGATCGCGGTTTACTGGCGAGATATCATCCCAAATATTTAAGGACATTCGGGGCGAATTGCGGACCAGCATGGTCATCCGCGACATCACAGAGCGCAAGCAGGTTGAAGATACTTTAAAAGAAAGCGAAGAGCGTTATCGCTCATTATTCGATAACATGCTGAATGGATTTGCCTATTGCCGGATGTTGTTTGAGAACAATGAACCACAAGACTTCATATATCTCAATGTGAACAGTGCATTCGAAGAATTGACCGGATTGAAGAATGTTACCGGGAAAAAAGTTTCCGAAGTTATTCCGGGCATACGAGAATCTGATCCGGGGTTGTTCGAGATCTATGGCAGGGTAGCCTTGACAGGCAAGCCCGAGAAGTTTGAGATGTATGTAAAAGCCTTAAGCATCTGGTTTTCTATCTCTGTCTATAGCCCAAAAAAGGAGCACTTTGTTGCCGTGTTTGACGTCATTACCGAGCGCAAGCGGGCGGAGGAAGCGCTTAGGGAAAGAGACAGCTTAATGAGTGAGATGGGCGAGATTGCAAAAATTGGGGGATGGGAATTTGAAACTGATACATTAAAAGGGACTTGGACAGATGAGGTTGCTCGAATTCATGAGTTAGACCCGGAAAAGGAAACCAATGTGGAAATAGGTTTAAATTTTTATTATGGTGAATCGCGTAAAAAAATTGAAACTGCAATTAAAGAAGCAATTCAATTTTGTAAGCCTTACGATTTAGAATTAGAAATGATTACTGCCAAAGGTAATCATAAATGGATAAGAACAATTGGTAATCCTGTTAAGGAAGGCGGTCGAGTTGTAAAACTGAAGGGATCGTTCCAGGACATTACAGATAGGAAAAAGCTCGAAGAACAGCTTCTTCAGTCCCAAAAGATGGAGGCGGTGGGACAGCTTACAGGAGGTGTAGCTCACGACTTTAACAATATACTTTCGGCGATCATGGGATACGGCCACATTCTCAACGAAAAGATGGATAAGGATGATCCTCTGAGGGTGAATGTGACGGAGATCCTGGAGGCAGCGGAAAGGGCTGCTCAGGTTACTCACAGCCTTCTTGCCTTCAGCAGAAAACAGGTTCTGAATTCTAAACCTATAGACCTGAACAATGTCATTAATAATGTGATAAAAATGTTAAGAAGGGTTATAGGTGAAGACATAGAGCTTGATCTGAATCTTTTTGGAGAACCTCTTGTGAGTATGGCAGATAATATTCAGATAGAGCAGGTCTTGATGAACCTTGCGACAAATGCAAGGGACGTTATGCCTAAAGGAGGCAGTTTAACTATAAGCTCGGAGCTTGTTGAAATAGAT
>JAKAKQ010000204.1 GCA_021813425.1 Nitrospirota bacterium | reverse complement strand
ATCGAAGATGTCGGACATGCTGGTTGAAATGTCCGGCGTGCTGCTGTGTGATATTGTTTACGCAGGCTCAGGTTATAACAATTTCCATGCATCTGCGCTTGGAGGGAGCATAAAATTCAGGGAGATCGGCGCCCCTGACCTTGAGGCGCATCTCGTGTCTTCGGATGAAGACCTCCAGAAGCTTAACAGGTCGGGAATCGATACAGACGAGGTCATAAATACAGTCAAGAGGGCCCTGAAGAACGCAAAGGAAAAGATAGGCGATGAATATGTTGTCACAATGACCGCCTGGGGACCTTACACCCTTGGGGCAAGACTTGTCGGTGAAGAGACCATGATGAAGGCCACGTTCAAGAATCCCGCTTTTGTCGAGAAAGTCGTTGATTTCGCCACAGACCTGCTTATCCATCTGTATGAACCCCTTGTAAAAGACGGTGCTCTTAATGTCATAAGCCTTGCCGACCCCACCGCATCAGGCGACCTGATCTCAAAAAAGCAGTTCGAAAGGTTCGCCCTGCCTTATCTGAGGAAATTCACTGACTGGGCAAAATCAAGAAACGTCCATACACTGGTTCACATATGCGGTAATACAACAGACAGGCTGGACCTTTTCCCTTTGACAGGCGCAAGTTGCATCAGCCTGGATCACAAGACCGATATAGCAAAAGCAAAAGAGATCCTTCACGGCAAAATGTGCTTTGCCGGGAACATCGACCCTGTAAAGATAATGCTTCAGGGCACTGTCCAGGACGTGGAGGATTCCTGCAAACATGTAATACAGACTGCCGGCACCGAAGGCGGGTTTGTTCTGATGCCGGGCTGTGATATACCACCTACTGTTCCTTATGAAAACATCCGGAAATTTATTCAGGTGGCAAGGGAATGGAAACTTTAGAAAAGGGAGGTGATGAGAAGTCGGTGGAGGCTTAGGGGAGGTTTGGATATGGGAGTATTCGAAGAACTAAAAAAATTATTTACTCAGAAAGGCAGCTCGTCTGAGTTTAAAAAGGAGGCAAGAATGGCTGAGGAAAAAAAGTTGATGACGGTTGAGGAAGTAAATGAATACATGAAAAAACAGTGCGGCTTTGTCCCGAGGATGTTCCAGATAATTAACACGGTCACACCAGAACCGGGAAGGACGTTCGCAGATTTCTATGCGAGCATATTCGGCGACGGCGCCCTGTCCCGCAAGATCAAGGAACTGATGTTCATGTCCGGAGGAGTTGCCTACTGTTCACCGAGGTGCATAATACATGTAATACCTGCTATTAATGCAGGGGCCTCGACAGGTGAGATATTTGAGGCTGCATCTGTAGGGATGATCCTGGCGGGTTTCGTGCCCGGCGGCCCGGGCATTCCGTATGCCTTTGAATACGCCCTTAAGTGTCTCGATATCGAGGCAAAATACAGAAAAGGCGAGAAGTGGGAATATCTGCCGCAGCCTAAGTTCGACCACGGAGTGTATTAGAAAATGAAAGGCAGGGTTGGCTTTCACTAAAATATCGAAGTCGTTCAAACCAACTCTGCCTTTCTGACTGGTTGTGGTAATGAAGAAGGGGCGTGCCATGCACGCCCTGCACTCTTTCAATTCTGGAGGTTGAATGTTCAGTTTTTCAAAAGAACAGAAGATATTCAGCATCAATAATATAAAGATAGGCGGACAGCCCGGAGAAAATCCTCCGTTTCTCATAGCATCCATGTTCCATAATAAAGACAGGATACTCGAAGACAGAAAAGGCAATTTCAACAGACAAAAGGCTAAAGAGCTCATTAAAAATCAGGAAGAACTTTCAGCCTCTACAGGCATCCCGTCGATGGTCGCTATGGTAGCGAACTCACCTGAAGAGGCTGAGATATATATTGATTTCTATCTCGAGACAACCAGCATGCCGTTTGGCATTGACATGTGGGTTGCTGAGAAAAGGGCAAAGGCTACAGAGCACGTTGCGAAGTTAGGCGTTCAGGACAAATTTCTGTACAACAGTATCACACCGTGGGACAAGGATATCAAGGGACAGGTGGATAAGTTAAAGGACCTTGGGATAAAACATGTTGTTGTACAGGCATTTGACGATAAGGACCAGACCCCTCAGGGACGGCTGAGATCGCTCGAAAGCATCCTGTCTCAGGGAGCTGACGGCTTCGATACGGTTATTGTAGACACATCGGTCATGAACCTGCCTGCAACATCTTTTTCATTGATAGCAAACAGGATAATAAAAAAGAAAACAGGCCTTCCATGCGGTGGAGCTTATTCAAACGGCACTCACATGTGGAAGGCTGCAAAGGATATATGGGGGCTTGACGGGTTCAAGGCGATGGATGCAGTTGCACAGGCGATGTCCTCTGTGCTCTGGAGTGATTTCAACTTCTACGGGCCTATCGTCACAGCACCACGGATATTCCCTGCTGTTGCCACGGCACATATCCTGCTTTCAACACTTGTTTATGATGAGACAAAGACTATCCCTGACAACAGCGATCTGCCGATACGGAAGTATTTTTCGGATTTTATAGAGAAGCTGATTGCGGGAGAGGCAAGAAAGTGAGAAAGGCAGGCAGGGTAAATTGTTTGAGCGGCTTTTTTTGTCCCGATAGACATCGGGAAGCATGAAGCGAGAATGAGCGAAAACATTTTGCCCTGCCTACATTCGGCTGGGTAGATATATTAACGAAAGGAGAATAAATCAGAGTGAGCGATATAACACCAAAACAAAGGGTGCTGAGGCTCTTTGCAGGCGAAAGAACCGACAGGCCTCCTTGCTTCAGCGGTATGGGAAATGTTACGACAGAAGGCCTGAAAAAATTTGGATACAAATTCGCAGCGCTTCATTCCAATGCAAAGATGATGTCAGACGCAGCAGCATCCACATACAAACTCTTTGGATTTGAATGCGGGGTTGTTCCATTTGACCTCTGTGTAGAGGCAGAGGCGCTCGGCTGCGAGATAAATGTATATGCACATCTCGAAGACATCCTTTATCCAACGATCAAAAAGAAGCTGATACATACTGAAGACGAGATGGATATCAGGATACCTTCCGACCTTGCTGTAAGGGGAAGGATACCCTTGATAAAGGAGACGATCGGTCTGATAAAGGCTGATATAGGCAATGAAGTCGCTGTCGGCACTTATGTCCTCGGACCATTTACACTCGCAGGTCAGATCATGGAGTTGAATGACCTCCTAAAGCTGTCATTCAAAAAGCCCGATAAGATTGGAAAACTGCTCGACATGCTCGCCGCTGCGATAATCATCGTTGCAAAAGAGTATGAAAAGGCAGGTGCAGACTATATTACAGTAAGGGAGATGGGGGCGACATCGGATGTGCTCAGTCCAAGGGTATTCAAGAACCTTATACTGCCCTATCTCAAAAAAATATTTGCCGAATTGAAGACAAACACCGTTCTGCATATATGCGGGAAAACCAATGACATAGCTGTATCCATGGTTGAGTCAGGGGCAAGGGCTATAAGTGTCGACCAGAAAAATGATGTTGCTGAAACAAGGAAAAAGATAGGTAATGACAGCCTGCTTTTCGGCAATTATGATCCATATAATGTACTTGTATCAGGAACCCCGGAGAAGGTAAGGGAGACCATCAGAAAGTGTATGGACGATGGCGTCAGCGCTGTATGGCCGGGATGCGATATATGGCCGACTGTTCCGCCGGAGAATATAAATGCGATGATGGATGAAGTAAAAAAATACAGGAGGTAGATATATGGTAACAGAGGAGAAAAGACAGGAGATACTGGAGAAATTAAAGAACGCTGTAATACAGTATGATGAAGATACTTCAAAGGAGGCTTCCAAAGAAGCGCTCGAAGTAGGATTAGAGCCAAACGATGCCATATTCAGCGGCCTCGTGAGCGGTATGGAGGAAGTGGGGAGGCTTTTCGAGGCGCAGGAATATTTTGTGCCTGAACTTCTCATGTGCGCAGATGCCCTTTATGCAGGACTGGACATATTAAAACCTCATGTAAAGCAGCTTGATCTCGGTGTAAAAGGCTCTGTTGTCATCGGTACGGTCGAAGGTGATGTCCATGATATAGGCAAGAACATCGTAAAGATGATGTTCGATGTGGCAGGTTTCACCGTATACGATCTCGGAAGGGATGTGCCTCTTGATAAATTTGTAGAAGAACAGATGAAGACAGACTCTGACCTTGTATGCCTTTCTGCGATGATGACTACTACTATGGTCGGCATGAAAAAGGTCATCGAGGATCTCAAGGCAAAGAACCCCAATGTTAAGATAATGATCGGAGGCGCCCCTGTATCACAGGACATCGCTGAAAAATGGGGTGCGGACGGATATGCCAAGGATGCAAACAATGCATTAAAAGATGCAATAAATATGATAAGTTCGCTCAAGAAACTTAAGGAAGAAGCAGAGGCCAAAAAGGGCTCATGACCGATGCCCTTGAAAAGGAACTGTTAGGGTCGGGCGCATCTGTTGTCGGCTTTGCGCTTGTAAAACCCGCACTTAGCAATGAGATAGCACATCTTGAAAGGGCTGTCTCGATCGGCGTTGACAGGAACCTGAATGAAAATTCGGTCCGTTCCCTTGTTTCACTTCAAAAAAAAGCATCCGGATTCCTTAAGAGTAATGGTTATAAATATCTCTGCATCCCGCCTGACTCAGACAGGATAAACAACACGTTCGTGTCAAAATTATACAATCTATTTACTCATAAGATCGCCGCCACATCAGCAGGGATAGGCTGGATAGGAAGAAACGGCCTTCTTATAAGCCCTGTTTACGGGCCAAGGCTTTCGCTTGCAACAGTGCTCACAGATGCGCCGCTTAAAGTCGGCACGCCTGTTGAATTCAGCCTCTGCGGAGATTGCAGGTTGTGCGTTGACTTCTGTCCTTCAAAGGCGATCACCGGAAAGGACTGGTCAAGATACGAACCTTTTATCGAGCTTATAAAATCAGGCAATTGCAGTTCTCACAAGAAAATCAGCAGGTCCGTAAACGGCAAACCCAATTGCGGATTGTGTATAAATATATGTCCGTATGGAAGAAAACCGGTACAGACAGTTCAAGCGGTTTAAACAGTTTAAACGGTTTAATCCGATATTAATTTCGGAGGAAGTTGTATGAAAAAATACAGGGTGATATTTCAACCTTCCGGCAGGCGCGGCGAGATAGAGGAAGGCAAAACACTACTTGAATCTGCCCAGTCACTGGGAGTAGATATTGAATCCATATGCGGCAACAAGAAGGTCTGCGGCAAATGCAAGGTAAGGATAGAGGAAGGTTATTTCGAGAAGGACAATATAGAATCGGGCATGTCCCATCTTTCACCCCTTTCAGAGGCTGAAAAGAAACATATAAAACCTGAGGACGGTCCGGGCATAAGGCTTGCCTGCACAGCAGAGGTTTATGGTGATGTAAAGGTATTCGTACCCGAGCGGTCAAGGGCAGGAAAGCAGATTGTCCGCAAAGCAGCAAAGGAGCTTTCCATTGCCCTCGATCCTGCAGTAAAAAAATATAATATTGATCTCGTTCCCCCTACCCTTCATGACATGACAACAGGGGATTATGAGCGTGTGCTGAAATTCCTTGAGGATGACTACGGCCTTAAGAATCTGACCTTTGATTATATGGTGCTTAAAGATCTTCAGGATGCACTGAGAAAAGGTGAATGGAAGGCAACTGTCACCGTATGGATGGACAGGGAGATAATAAAAGTGGAACCTGGTTTTGTAGAACCCTGCTATGGCCTTGCAGTGGATATCGGGACAACTACATGTGTCGGATATCTCAGCGATCTGAACATCGGCAGGGTGTTGAATACAGAATCTATGATGAACCCGCAGGTGCCGTATGGTGAGGACGTGATGTCACGTATAACTTATGCGATGTCAAATCCGGCAGGACTTCAGACCATGCAGAAGGCGATAATAGAAGGGCTCAACGAGATAATCGAGAAGGTTGTCTCGGAAATAAAAAAAGACGGCCCGAACCCCGGCCATGCAATAGATGACCTGACCATTGTCTTCAACACAGCCATGCATCATATATTCCTCGGTTTTAATCCGGAATATATAGGACGCTCACCTTTTATCCCTGCAGTACAGAATTCATTGAATATAAAGGCACGTGATGTCGGGTTGAAGATCAACCCGGCAGCTTATATCCATGTTCTTCCATTAGAGGCGGGTTTTGTCGGCGCTGACAACGTTGGCGTCCTGATCGCAGAAGAACAGTATAATCAGGACGAAATGGTGCTGGTCATTGATATCGGCACAAACGGTGAACTGCTGCTCGGGAACCGCAATAAGGTCTGTTCAACCTCATGTGCAACAGGTCCTGCCTTTGAAGGCGCGCAGATAACGTTCGGAATGAGGGCTGCACCGGGCGCAATAGAAAAAGTCCTGATCGACCCTGAAACAAAAGAGCCTTTATATAAAGTTATAGGCAAGGCTGACTGGCACACGCATCTTGAGAAGGTCAATGCAAAGGGCATATGCGGTTCCGGCATAATTGAAGTTGTTGCCGAGATGTTCAAGGCCGGGATAATAGACAAATCAGGCAGATTTGTATTGAACCTTGGCACTCCAAGGGTTAGAAAAGACTCCGACGGCAGACCCGAATATGTTCTTGCATGGGCTGAAGAGACATCAATCGGTACGGACATAACAATAACACAGGGAGATGTCCGGGCGCTTCAGCTTGCAAAAGGCGCCCTTTATACAGGCGCAAAACTGATGATGAAAAGACTGGGCATCACAAAACTCGACAGGGTTGTGCTCGCAGGTGCATTCGGCAGTCACATAGACAGGGAGGCATCTCTGACCCTCGGCATGTTCCCTGACTGTCCTATAGACAAGGTATATGCCGTAGGCAATGCAGCTGGTGACGGCGCAAGGATGGCGCTCCTTAACAAAAGCAAAAGAATCGAGGCCAATGAAAGGGCGCGATGGGTGGAATTTATAGAGATCGCAACAGACCCGACATTTGAGAAAGAGTTCATGCAGGCCATGCATATACCTCATATGAAGGACAAATTCCCGAATCTGAAGGCCCTGCTAAAAAAATCTGGGAGCAAAGTTGAAATTAAAGAATAAGGGTTGAGATAAAAAAATAAATGTTGCATAATATAGATGCTTGTTCAGAGGAAGAATGGAAATATTATCTCACTATTCTGCCTCTCTTTTACGGGCCATACGCATGCAAGTGGAAATTTCCATCCCCTAGCCCCAAAGGAAATTTCCCCCCCCTTGCAGCTATGGCCCGTAAAGGAGAGGCAGTTCATTTTTATGCCTTAGTGAAAAATGACAAAGGTTAAAGTAAATCCCGGCATATGCGGTTTTCCTGCTGTAATTAAGGCGGAAAAGGAAAAAGGAAAAAAAGTCCGGATCTTCATTGATACTCAATGCGAGATGGTGCAAAAAATGATCGAAGATATCTCAATACTCGATATGAGGGCGGCGTTTACAGGCTACCTTAACAATCTGGTTTACAGATCTGCAGCAATGCATATAAAACATGTTGCCTGCCCTATGCCTTCTGCTATTTTGAAGGCTCTTGAGGTGGAATTGGGGATATGTCTTCCAAAGGACGTAAGCATAACTTTTATTAAGGAGTAAGACCTTTAACCCGGATAATTCATAAACTATGATTATAACGAAAGGACATAGTATCCTCGCTCATTCTCGGTCTTCGACCTCCGAGGTATTTGCCCTCATTATTTATCAAAATACATGCTGTCTGAATATCGGGCAAATAAAACCGCTCAAATACTATATCCTTTCGCCGTTCGGAAAAATTTATGAATTAAGCTGGTTAAATAATTTGTGATATTCGATGAAGATATTTTTACTGGTAATCTCATATCTGGTCTATGCAGCGTTCTGGGGCCGCTTCATCTCACATGCCTTTATCTGGTGCAAGGGCACAAGACAGTTCAGGACTGGTCCCTTGCATATT
Organism: Nitrospirota bacterium; assembly: GCA_021813425.1. Lineage (GTDB taxonomy): Bacteria > Nitrospirota > Thermodesulfovibrionia > Thermodesulfovibrionales > UBA6898 > JAKAKQ01. The sequence continues at coordinate 3,770 of JAKAKQ010000204.1, read as the reverse complement.
TCAGGGGTGTCGTTAAGTCTGTGCCTTGTTACGGCAATAGATTTATTATTTTTCAGGAGACTCTTCAATGAAAATAAAGTGCTCTGGATTGGGTCTTGGACATTCCATGTCTCCTTCATATTGGTGATCTTAAGACATCTGAATTATTTTTTTTATCCTGTCCCCTCCTGCATAACACATATCCAGCCTTTCGGATTAGTCGCAGGTTACATACTCCCCGTATCGCTGTTTTATTTACTTGCCTTCAGGATAGCAGGCAGGAAGAAATATTTTTCTTATCATAATTTTTTCCTTCTGGGCATGGTCTTACTTATAAGCTTAAGCGGCCTTCTTATGAGGATGTTCTTCAGTCCGAATCTGGTGGATGTAAAAAGTTTTATGCTGGGCATCCTGACATTCAGGCCGGATTTATTACCTGATAGTTCATTATTTTTTATTCATTTTTCCCTGGTCCTTCTTTTAGTCCCCTTCCTTCCACTGCATATCTTTGCCGCTCCTGTAGTTACTATGGAATCCGGAAGAAGGGAAGCAGGCCTGAGGATGGTGATTCATGACAAATAAGAATTCAAAATTCAAAAAAAATAAAAGCCCTTTTTCAAAAGGGCTCACACCGCTCCAGCTTATCGAACTGGATGCCTGCACTCAATGCGGCGAATGCCTGAAATACTGTCCTGTGCAGGAAGTTACAGGCAACCTCGCTGTATCGCCTCCTGAGAAGATACGCATGTTCAGGGAATTCATAAAGGCTACTGAAGGTTTAAAGGCAAAATTGTTCAACCCGAAAGATATAGACCGCAAATTGCTCGAAGAATTCACAAAGGCTGTCTATGAGTGCACAACCTGCGGGGCCTGCAGCCAGAACTGCACAGTTGGTATCTTTACACAGAGGCTATGGCCCATGCTGAGAAAGGAAATGGTAAGGCGTGGACTTGGGCCTGTCGGGACACAGGCAGAAATGCCAGGGGTAATAAAGAAGACCGGCAACCCTTATAACAAACCGCCTGAAGACAGGTTCAAAACATGGTTTCCTGATGATGTGAAGGTCTACGAGAAGGCAGATATTGCATACTATGCAGGCTGCACAGGCGCATACGAGGCACAGCCTATGGTAAGAGGTGATATTCAAGTTTTAAATGCAATTGGAGAGCAGTTCACCATGCTTCCCCCTGAAGAAGAGGTATGCTGCGGGTTTCCCTTATTCATAACCGGGCAGCATGACATGCTTGAGGACCTTACCAGAAGGCTTGTTGGTGCATACAAGGCAAAAGGGGTCAAGGTGCTTTTGTGTTCATGCCCCTGCTGTGTGAATATAATGGCGCGCGACTGGCCTGTCTTTTACGGCAAAGAACTTCCGTTCAAGATAAGGCATATCACACAATTTGTTGCGGATGCGATCAAACACGGCAGATTGCATTTTAAAAGAGGGTTGAAAGAGAGGATAATATATCATGACCCCTGTTATCTAAGCAGAGGGGTCGGAGTTATAGACGAACCGAGGGCTGTCCTCAGGAGCATACCGGGCATCGGGCTTCTGGAATTTGAAAGGCACGGGCTTAATTCGCGGTGCTGTGGCGCCGGCGGCGCTGCAAGAAAGGTCTTTCATGAAAATGCGGTTGCAATCGGGAGATTGACGATAGATGAAGCAGTTGACAAAGGGGCAGACAGGCTCGTCTTAAGCTGTCCTGCATGCTATGTGAAGGTGAATGAGGCGATGCAGGGACACAAGAAGCAGATAAAAATCGTCGATATAATGGAACTGGTAGCGGAGATCATAAAGGATAAGAATACAGAATTCAACAGTCAGGAGTCAAAATAAAACCATATGTATATTTCATTATTGATTTGTAAAATCCCTCCTAACCTCCCTTTGCCTAAGGGAGGGATAATACCCCTCTTTAGCAAAGAGGGGCGAGGGGAGATTTTCCGATAAATGTCTATTCAATTATGAGACCCTTAATAATAACCAGAAAGGTCAGGTATGAGTCATTTTAGTATCAGGTGCAGGAATTGCGGCAAGGAACTTACGGAGGTATATTGCGCATTCTGCGAGCACTGCAAGAACGCCCTTCTTGTCACAGAGTATAACGAGAAGAATTTCAGGGAAGATCACGGCAAAGGCATATGGAGGTTCAACTGGCTGCCTGTCCATACCCCGGCATTTGATCAGACAGGCACTGTAGTCTATAAATCCAAAGGTCTCTCGGGAGAGTTCGGGCTTGAGAACCTTTATATAGCCTTCAACGGCTTCTGGCCTGAGATAGGGGCATCTCTTCAGACATGCACATTCAAGGAGTTCGAGGCAGCGGTCGTACTGCAGAACGCTATCGAAAATGATGTAAAGGGTCTGGTTGTAGCATCCGCAGGCAATACGGCAAGGGCCTTTGCCCACCTGTCTGATATATCAGGATTCCCGGTAATTATCGTGGTGCCTACAATGTGTTTGATGGAGATGTGGTACCTTGAGAGCTCTTTAAAGATACCAACTCTGGCTGTTGGAGACGGAGATTATTCAGATTCTATTGACGTTGCAAGAAGAATAGCCTCTGCTGTCGGTTTCCCGTTTGAAGGCGGCGTGAAGAACATAGCAAAGAGGGACGGCCTTGGTTCGGTGCTGCTCGAAACTGTGTCAAAGATCGGAAGGCTCCCCGACCATTATTTCCAGGCGATCGGAAGCGGGACAGGTGCGTTAGGTGTTTGGGAGATGGCAGAGAGGTTTATAAGAGACGGAAGATTCGGGTCAAAACTGCCTGTGCTTCACCTTGCGCAGAACCTTCCGTTTGCCCCGATGATGAAGGCATGGGAGAAAGACAGCAGGGAACTCTTCCCTGAGGACCTGAGACCCGAATTAATCGGTGAGATAACCACAAGGGTGCTTTCAACACGTTACCCCGCTTATTCTATAAAAGGCGGGGTATATGATGCCCTGAAGGCGACTGATGGAAAGATTTACGGCATCAAGAATGAAGAGGTCTACAGGGCGATGGAGATATTCGAAAAAGCAGAGGGGCCTGATATAGTGCCTGCATCGGGTGTAGCCGTAGCTGCTCTTGAAAAAGCTATGAATTCCGGGTTTATTCAGGACAGTGATACTGTTTTATTGAATATTACCGGAGGCGGAGAAAGAAGGCTCGGCAAAGAAAAAAAGAAATATGATGTCAGGCCATGTATCATATCAAAGAAGATCTCAGAGAAAGAGATAGAGGAACTGTTATGCGGAATCCTGAAGATGAACTGATAGAAATACTTAAAGGAGCCGGCATCGATTTTACATCTTCTTTGCCATGCGAGAAGATCAAGCTCCTTCTTGAGATGATAAGTTCATCTTTTTACCATATCCCTCTTACAAGGGAAGAAGAAGGCGTCGGCATAAGCACAGGCGCTGCGCTTTCAGGCAGAAGGCCTGCGATCTTCGTCCAGAGTTCAGGGATCGGCAACATGATAAATTCCCTCCTTTCACTTACAGGATTCTATGAGCTTCCCCTTTCCATATTCGTAAGCCAGAGGGGTATCCATAAAGAAAAGATTGCTGCCCAGTTTCCGATGGGACAAAGGCTGCCAGGTATTTTAAAAGGGGCAGGCATACCCTATTCTGTCATCAGTTCAAGAAAAGATTTCAGTATTATTAAAAAAAAGTTGAATGATGTTTACAGCAAGAATAAAATACATGCATTTCTTCTGAACCCGGTGATATGGGAAAAATCAAAATCCGGCTCTCAGCCCTCGGCTCTCAGCCCTCAGCAAAATAAAACAGAAGCTAATAAACCAGCAAT
>JAKAKQ010000238.1 GCA_021813425.1 Nitrospirota bacterium | reverse complement strand
TTATATTCTTATCTGTTGCCATGAATCTCTCCTGATTTATGTTTTCAATCTGAAAATCTCCCCTCGCCCCTCTTTGCCAAAGAGGGGTATTATACCTCCCTTAGGAAAAGGGAGGTAAGGAGGGATTTTATTATAAATGTTCTCATCTTATGAGATTGTCAAAATGCTCCTTACCTTATCGTCAGGTTGGCGTGAATCTTTGCGGATGTCACAGTATTCTTCATAAGCATAGTAATCGTCATTGGTCCGACGCCGCCCGGCACAGGAGTAATGGCTCCGGCTATCTCCTTGGCTGCGTCGAAGTCAACGTCTCCCTTGAGTATAGGCACCATCTTGCCGGTCTTTTCGCTCTTCTTTTCTCCAACGCGGTTGACGCCGACATCAATTACACATGCACCCGGCTTAATCCATTCAGGTTTAACAAGTCCAGGCACTCCTGCAGCAACAATAAGGATGTCAGCGCGCTTGCAATGGGCTTCCATGTTCTTAGTGCCTGTATGGACAATAGTAACAGTAGAGTTTGCTCCTTTACTTTTCTGGAGCATTATATTTGCAATGGGTTTGCCAACAATATTCGAGCGGCCTACAACAACGACCTCGGCGCCTGAGGTCTCAAAGCCTGAACGCACTATCAGTTCCTGAATGCCAGCGGGTGTACAGGGAAGAAATTTCACCTCACTGCCGCCTATCATAAGACGACCTACATTGACCGGATGAAAACCATCGACATCTTTGTCCGGATCTATAGCGTTCAGAACCTTTTTTTCATCAATATGTTTTGGAAGGGGAAGCTGAACAAGGATGCCATGCACCTTTGGGTCTTTATTATACTTGTCGATCAGCTTAAGCAGATCAGCCTCGGATAAGTCCTCAGGCTGGTCGTCTTGTATTGAAAAGAAGCCTATCTCGTCTGCGGCCTTGTGTTTCCCTGTAACATAGCTGACCGAGGCAGGGTTTTTGCCTACCAGAATGGTAACCAGGCCGGGCACAACCCCATGCTTTTCCTTCAATTCTGTGACTTCCTTCTTGAGCTCTTCCCTTATCTGTGCGGCGATCTCTGTACCGCTTATTATTTTTGCAGACATATTCTTCCTCCTGTATTTTAGTGAATAGTCGTTAGTGAATAGTACTTAGTAACAACAAACAACAGAAAATCATTTTTATTTTTTGCTATTCACTAACGGCTATTCACTGTCCTTTAATCTCTTTTCTTTATCAGTTCCAGCAATTCCTGTCTTGTAGATTCTTTGCTCCTGAACAACCCCCTGACAGCTGATGTAACTGTCCTTGCGCCGGGTTTTTTAACGCCCCTCATCGAAAGACAGAGATGTTCTGCATCAATAATAACCATGGCGCCCCTGGGTTTTAATTTTTCCATTATCAGATCAGCAAGCTGTGCAGTAAGACGCTCCTGGACCTGCGGTCTTTTTGCAAGGATTTCAACTGCCTTTGCTAATTCACCTATTCCCGCGATCTTTCCGGCGCCCGGTATGTAAGCTACATGTGCTTTTCCAATAAACGGCAGGAGATGATGTTCGCATACCGAATAAAAAGGTATGTCCTTGAGAAGGACTATTTCATCATGGCTTTCGCCTTCGATATGCTGAAGGATCTCTTCGGTCGGAGTCTGGAGCCCTGAAAATATTTCTTCATACATCCTGGCAACGCGTGCCGGTGTATCTTTAATCCCGGCCCTTTCGGGGTCTTCGCCTATGCCTTCGATAATAAGTCTTACGCCTTTTTCTATCTTTTTAAGATTCATGTCCTATGGAATTCCCGGTTTAAACAGGCTTTATAAGCACGGCGATAGCGGTTTTAATCTCTTCTATCCCTTCTGCAAGCGCAGAACTCAACCCTTTTGCGAGACTGAGATTATCCGGGTCATCGAGCTTCACCTTTTTTGATATTGTATTACGATAAAGCTCTTTGCCGTCGGGTGCAAAAAGGTTAACATCAAAGACAAGTTCGCCGGAAGGACTGCTCCCGTCGTTAACCTTCTCAAATCTCCTGAGGTTAATGTCGAGCAGATAAGATCCGTTTAATATGGAGCTTGTTACCCTTACCTCCTTGAACGTTGAAGAAAGGGCATCCTTAAACGCCTCTTTCACCATCTCGACAGGCGTTGAATCCCATTTTGAATACCTTGATATCTCAAGCTGATACGGTGATATCCTGTGGGCTATATAAGGCTGTGAAAGATAGCGCGGAGAACGCAGGAAAATGTTGATAGATATATCTCTGACACTGCTTGCCTTTTTCTCAACCGGCAGATAAAGGCTGTAGATCTTTGTCTCAGGCATTGTGCATGCCGCAAATAATAAAAAGGACAGAATCAAAATCAAGTTTCTCCGCATCTTATTCCCCTTTCCCTTCCTTATATACAACACTCCAGGGTTTGCTTTTTAATTCCTGGATGACTTCCTGAAGGTCTTCTGTTGTTCTGGTCATAGTATTGAGAAGATTATCGAGATTCTGCGACTGGACGTCAATGGCCCTGTCTGCTGTCTTTGCCGTCTTCTCAAAGCTTTTTATCATATCTTCGGCCCTGTCGAGGTCTTCTCTCGCTTTTTTTATCGCCTGTGAGAATTCACCTCTGTTGTCCTTCACAAGCCCCTCAACCTCATTAAGGACAACTTCTATCTTATCCGTAGTCTTCTTCAGACCTGCCGCGACTTTTTCGATGCTTGAAGAAGCGGAAACTATTGCCTTGTTCGTATTTCCTACAACTTCCCCGACCCTTTTCACATTCTCCGGGCTGAACAGCTTGTTTACATCCTTGATCAGATCATCTGCTGATTTCGAAAGACCGTCGATCTTTGACATAAGCACACCAAAGTCCACTGACTCTTCAGAAGGGATGTTTTCCCCTGGATTGATCTTCTCATTTGTTGTCCTGTCAACAGCAAGCAGGAGATACAGATCTCCGACAAAGCCTATCTGGGTTATAAGCGCCCTTGTACCTTTATAAACAGTTGTCCCCTTCTTTAAGCCTATCTCTATGATAACAGGCTCCATAGGCCCTTTTGGTTCCTTGATGCTTAGAACCCTTCCTATCCTCACACCGCCGAGTTTGACCTGAGCGCCTGTTTCGAGTCCGGCTGCGTTCATCACTCTTATGTAATATTTATCAACCTTCTCAAAGAACTGCCCGCCTCCTATAAGGATTATAAATATACTCAGGACAATGAGAGATGCGACTACGATTATTCCTGCCTTTACTTCTTCCCTCATAAATATACCTCTCTGTCAATCCCCTGCTATGACTCTGAAGTAATCATCAGGGGAATAAATATCTTTTTCAGGTTTTCTCTCAAGGAACATCCTTATCCTCGGATTATCAGACGCCTTCAGTTCATCGAGGGGACCTGAAAATATTACCTCACCTATGTCGAGCATAATAACATAATCCGCTATCATGAATACACTGGGAAGTTCATGTGTCACGACTATTATCGTCATCTTGAATACATTCCTGAGCTTCAGTATAAGCTCATCAAGACCCGCAGCAGTCACAGGATCAAGGCCTGCGGAGGGTTCGTCAAAGAAGAGAAACTCGGGATCCAGCGCCATTGCCCTTGCAAGGCCGGCCCTCTTTTTCATACCCCCTGAGAGCTGTGACGGGTAAAGTTTCTCAAAACCGGAAAGGCCGACAAGGTCGAGTTTCATCCTTACCATGATCTGTATCGTGGATTCATTTAACTTTGTATGCTCCCTCATCGGAAGGGCAACATTGTCTGCGATTGTTATGGAATTAAGAAGCGCAGCCCCCTGGAACAATACCCCCATCTTCTTCCTGACCTCGTCCATCTCTGCATCTTTCATGAGAGTTATGTCTTTCCCGTTTATCAGGATCTCGCCTTTTGTAGGTTTCAGAAGCCCGATAAGATGCTTAAGCAGGGTGCTCTTGCCGCACCCGCTTCCGCCGAGTATTACGGTCGTCTTTCCGCGCGGGATGTCAAAGGATATCTTCTTAAGGATCTCCCTGCTGCCGTAATGCGTCTGTAGTCCTCTTACCTCTATTGCGCTTTCCATTTTTCCTTAAAAAATTAATTAAATAATTTCTATAAACAAGCTCACTGATATGTCATTCCCGCTTGTCGGGAATCTTTCTTCAAAGAAGGATTGCGGACAAGCCGCAATGACAGAATTAAAACTAATGTAGCATTACTTATGAATATATTAGTAAATACAAATGAAACAAAGCTTAATACTTGCAGATTCCTCCTTGATATTTCCAATTTCTAATTTCCCATTTTCAATTTCTTACGTAAAATAGTAAAACAGAGTCGTAAAGAAAAGGTCGAAGACAATAACCAGAAATATAGAGACAACGACGGATGAGGTTGTGCGTCTTCCTACTTCCTCGGCTCCTCCCTCTACCTTAAAGCCCTGATAAGCGCCGACTATTGTTATCACTATGCCAAATGCCCACGCCTTGAAAAGCCCTGTAATTACATCCTTAACAAGAAGTGCATTTACAGTCTGCTGATAATAATTATACGGATGTATCTCGAGCACGGTGGTTGAAAGAAGGAACCCCCCGAAGATGCCTATACAGTCGGAAATGACCGTCAGTGCCGGAAGCATAAGCATGAGCGCAATGAGTTTCGGCACAACAAGGAACCTGATAGGATTGATACCCATGGTCGTAAGGGCATCGATCTCCTCTGCTGCCTTCATGGAACCGATCTCTGCAGCAAATGCAGATCCGCTCCTGCCGGAGACTATTATGGCTGTAAGTATAGGGCTGAGTTCTCTTGTCAGAGAAACCCCGACAAGGTTTGCAACATATATCAGCGCCCCGACCTTCTTGAGCTGATAAGCCGACTGCAGGGCAAGGATTATACCGACAAAAAGCGAAATGACAGAAACAATAGGTACGGAGTTGTAACCGGTCTTAACAATCTCTGATATGCTCGCACTGAACCTTATTGCCTTTCCCTTGAAAGGAGAGACAAACGCCCAGTAAAAAGTGTCGTTTATGATCTTTGAGGCATCATGTATATCTTTCGTGATCGGCATTGTCCTTATTTAATTTCTTTAAAGAGTTTTTTTATTGTTAATCGCCTCATCTATATTTCCATAAATCTCGAATACCTTATCCAATTTAGAGAAGCTGAATATCTCCATAATACCTTTTGGTATGGCGAATAATTGCAGCCTTCCTCCATATGACTTCATGCCTTTGAGTCCCTCAACAAACGTTGCAATGCCTGAACTATCGATATAAGAGACCTTGCTGAAATCAACAATGACCGGGGAGATTTTTTTGTTTATCAGACTCATCAACTCTGTCCTCAATGCAGGAGACGAATGCATATCTATATCTCCTGAAACCTCGATCACCTTTCTGCCTTTATAATCTACTATGCCGATATCCATCTATTTCTCCTTCAGATATTTTATGAGCTTAAGCCTGTTGCCCTTTTTTTTCTTTTCGTCAAACTCGAAGACATCAAATGCCCTCTTTATCAAATGGATCCCGAGGCCGCCGGGCCTTACATCATCGAGGTCCCTGCCCTTCAGTGATCTATGCTTTGCTTTAATTCCACTGTCCTCGATTATTATCTCAAAGGCCCTGTCCGTAATTGTATATTTTATAACAATCTTCTTGTCTGTGTCTCTCTTATAGGCATGCTTGATCACATTCGAACACGCCTCATCGACTGCGAGCTTGATATAATCTATTGCTGAACCATCTATTCCGTTCAGCTCCCCCATCCTTACCGTCACATCCCTGACCATGCAGAGATATTTAGGGTGCGAGGGGACACTGATAATTATAGAATTTTTCATTTTAAAATTACACTTCTCCAATAAACAGCAATAAAATCATATTTCTTGAAGAAAGGCGGGATGGAGAATAAACACAATAACGACTCCTTTTAAAAAAAGATTCCAATACCCGAAAAAGGAGAAGTCCAAGCGTGCTCTTGAGCGAAATAATCATCAAAATAAGAAGTGCAGTCTCAATTATCATGTCGGTTTATTGTGTTTATGAGGCATTCCGCCTTTCTTCTGTTTTCATTCTGGACAAATTTATCTAATCCAGAAACTTTATCTCCACAAGGGTAAGGTCATCCGCCCTGTCCGTACCTCTTGAAAAACTGTCGACATGATCGCTTATCATCTCGATTAACCGTTCATGATCCATATGTTTTTTTGTAAATTCGATAATGTTCTCAAAACCTATCCTCTGCCCTTCTTCATTCTTTGCCTCGAAAACACCATCTGTCAATAAAAGGAGACTGTCACCTCTTTTAAGAGAGATCGGGGTAGCAGGGTATTCAAAAGGCAGAATTCCAAGGGGTGGTCCCGCATCAACATCCATGACCTTCACCTCGCCTTTTGTGAGCCATAAAAACGGCGGATGCCCTGCAACAGAGACCTTCAGATTGCCTGTGACAGTATCTGTAATCATGTAGATTGCTGTCAGGAACAGCCCTCTCGGCGCTTTCAGGATAAGTGTGTTCAGACAGTTTAAAACCTTATCAGGCGATTCTGTAAGACGGGATATATATCTGAAATCACTTATCGTCTTGGCCATATAAAGTGCGGCAGATACGCCCTTACCAGAAATATCACCGATGAAAACACCAGTCTTGCCTTCAACCGGCTCTATAAAATCATACAGATCTCCCCCAACCTGTTTGGCAGAGATATTTATTGCAGATACCCTTATATTGTCCTTTTTAAAAACAGGTGATTCAGGAAGGAAACTCCTTTGAATTGCAGATGCAAGTTCAAGCTCCTGTTTGTGCCTTTCTCTTTCGATCGATTCCTTATGATAAAGCGAATTCTCAATCGCAACAGCTACCTGTCTGCAGAGCGTCTGGAACATCTCAAGGTCATAGTCAGTAAAAAAATCCTTTACCTTTGGATTGAGTATCTCGGCCACGCCGATCAGGCCGCTTCTTCCGATAAGGGGCACCGCGATGAGGCTCTTTGTAATGAAGCCTGTCTGCTTGTCCGCCTCATGTGAAAAACGACTGTCTGATTTTGCGTCCTTGACGATCAGCGGTTTGAGATTTTCAGCAACCCATCCGGCGATACCCTGCCCTATGTCGAGTGTCACATGCTTTTTCAGGATATCCGACGCTCCCTCTTCACCGCCCAGCGCCACCTCAAACTCGAGTTTGTTTATATTCTTGTTATAGAGCAAAATAGAACATGCCTCTGCCTCCATCACATCCTTTGCCTTTTCCATCACGACTGTTATCAGGTCATTGAAATCGAGCTTTGATGATATGATGGAAGAGACCTCCATCAGCATCCTGAGGTCTTCGACCTTTCTTTCGATATTCCTTAGGTATTCCCCGTTGACAGTGACCTTGCTGTTTTCCATTACCGATTATAATGACCGGATTTCAAAAAGTTTTCAAGAAAAATGTGAACAAGGTGACATTTAAACCTGAGGGCAGTAGAATAATAATTATAACCGCAATAGACAGGCGCAAATAGGAGGCCATAATGAAGATTGAATATGACAGAGAGGTAGATGCTTTATATATACGGATACAGGAGAAGAAAGTCTCATACACAAGGGAATTGGAAGAGGGAGTCAATGTAGATTTCGATGAGGAAAGCAAACTTATAGGTCTTGAGATAATAGGGGCATCTGAAAGATACTCTCTTCAGGACATTTTTAATCTGACCACTGAAAATCTGATACTTGAGAAAACGGCTTGAAAATGAATTGGGGAAAAGATTGGATGGTTAAAAGTCTTTTTACAACCTTTTTGATGATGCTGGTCATGACAGTAACAGCGCCTGCTGCTGATAAGGACTCAAAAGATAAAACTGTCAAAAGGCTCGACAACTATATTGCTGTATTTGATCTTGAGACAAAGGATGTGGACAAAAAATATCTCGCCCTCTTACAGACAGCATAATACTGGAATTAGTGAAAGAAGGAAAATATGAGGTTATTGACAGAAACAACATGGACAAGATACTGAAGGAATGGGAATTCCAGCAGTCCGGATGTGTCTTGCTCAAGCTTCGATAGGTCACGTTCGAGTTTTTTTATAAGATCATGAGGTGTTGTGAACCCGAACCATTCTGTCATGTCAATACCTCGTGCCCAAAGTTTCTATTCATAAAGTCAGCAACTAAAATGCACATGTAACACTAATAACAGATAAATTTTTAGTGGAACATACACTTTTTGAAATTATTTGCCCATTGCTTAATCTATCGCAATTAAATTTTTTTGTTCTTGATTTGCCATCAATATAATTAACTGTTAAATTGCCCTTTAATCTTCCACCACCGGAAATATTTCGAATAACTGCATCAACACAATATTGTGTAGTAATATGAACATCTCCTCCAGAAACATGACCTCCAAAAATTGTATTACCTGCAATAATTCCACCCGTTACTGTACCACCCGATACCGAACCTCCAGTTATTTTAGTTGATGTCGTGTAAGATACAACCTCACATCCACCTCCAGTTGCTTTCCCTGCATCTTTATCAGATGATTCTCCAGTATCTTCCTGCATTTCACTTCTTATTTCTCCAGTTAATTGTTTAACTTCTGCTATAAATGATTCATAATCATTTTGTTCTAAATTTTTCATCAATAGTGCAACTTCTTTATTTGATCCTCTAATAAAAGTATTTTTTGTAGGCAAACCCTCTGAATTCCTTCCTGCCTTTGACCATGCTGAAACCCATATGAAGGTTTTTTAAACATTTTGATGTTGCCGCAATACTTTTTGTTGGATAAAAGAAAAATAGAAAAAATATAGACAGGATATAAAAATACACTAACCCCTTGCTTCGCATATTGCCCTCCCTTGGTAATTAATGAGTAGCAATTTCCCCTTTAAAAAAAGTCTGTCTTAATTATACCAATAAAGAGTAATTTTTCAACGAAATAATATTGATATTTTAGCCTGAGCAGGGTTGTTTTAATCCGTTAATAGCAATCATCTGCCCCTGTCATTTTGGAATACCCGATCACATTTGCTTACCGAACTACCGTATCCTATGCTGTTATCAAGAATCACGGGGTTCCGGTCAGAGACCCGAATCCTCGGAAGGGATATCTTCACCGGCTGGCAGGGATAAATACAACCCATCCCTTAATCCCCTCCCCCGATAAGATCGGGACAGGCCAGGAGGGGACTAATGAATGAATTCCCGATTACAACCTCGAGAATTATAATCAATCGAAAAAAAGTCAGCCCGCTGACCGAATTATATCATTAACGACTTTACTTTAGGTTCAACTTAAAGTAAACTAAAGGTAACTATAAAGATGGAACAGAAAATCTATAAAAGAGAGATTAGCAGAGAGATAGAAAAATATCTCTACACCGGTGATATTATCGTTCTGCATGGGGCGCGGCAGGTGGGAAAAACCTCGCTTCTGCGTTATTTTGAATCTGAACTAAAGATAAAAAAAGAGACAACCTATTTTATAGACCTCGAAGACTCAAGATATGTGAAGATACTTGACGCAGGCATCAGGGAGTTTCTGAAGCTCCTCGAAGAGGAAGGTGTAAAAACTCAAGATGCAAAAAAAAGGGCATTTGTCTTTATTGATGAAATACAGTATCTGGCAAATCCTTCATCCTTTCTGAAGCTAATGGCAGACCATCACAAAGAAATAAAACTGATCGTCTCCGGCTCATCGAGCTTTGCAATAAAAGAGAAATTCAAAGATTCTCTTGCCGGCAGAACAGTGGATTTCGATATTTTTAATCTGTCGTTCAGGGAATTTCTGACTTTTAAAGAATATACCTTCGAAGATGGCAAGGTGTATACAGCCAGAAAAATTGATGAATTGAGGGGGCTTTACAGACAGTATGTACTTTACGGTGGATATCCGAAGATTGTCCTGACACCCGAGATCGAGAAGAAAGAGAAATACCTCCAGCAGATTATTGATACCTATGTGAAAAAAGACATAAGAGACCTTGCCCGCGTCAAAGACATAGAGAAATTCAACAAGCTTCTTGAGGCACTTGCCGCCCAGAGCGGACAGATGCTGAACGTAGCCGAGCTTTCCAATACTACCCGGATTGCGAAACAGACGATAGAGAAGTATCTTTTTATTATGGAAAATACCTATATCCTGAAGCTGCTTAGGCCTTTCAGCGGCAACATCCGGTCAGAGCTTTTTAAACTGCCCAAGATATTCTTTTATGACACGGGTATCATGCAGATGCTCTGGCTGAAAGGATTGCAGAAAGAGATAATCGGCAGTGTCTTTGAGACAAACATCTTTGCAGAGCTGGTGAAAAAATACAGCAAAGAAGTGGTCAACTACTGGCGGACAAAAGACAAAAAAGAGATAGATTTTATCCTGCGAATGAAAAAAGATGTTCTGCCGATAGAGGCAAAGATCAATTTTGAGCAGTTCAAACCGGCTGCGATAAATTACTTCACTCAAAAATTCGGCATAAAGAAATATAAGGTTATCGGACTGAACGGAAAACCAAAGAATGCATTTCATGTGTATCCATGGGAGATTTGAGGTAAGATATGGAAACGGCGCCCCTGCGGGCTCGCTGAGGAGAACTGTGACAAGAATCTTTCTTTGTCCTATCCTTGGAGGAGAGGGGGAGTAGGTTGGCATTCTGAAGATATCTCATCGGCTCTATCATGGTTTTAGTTTATCAAAGGCCGGGATATATTGACAATGCCTCTTTTGTATCCCCATCCTGAAAATTAAAAATACCTGTTGTCAGAAGACCTAAAGAGATTGTAAAATTCATGTAACTTAAAGAAAGGGGATTTGGATATTGCGCAGGTTGTTCAAATGGGCATTGGATACTGAAAAGGAGCATAACCTCCATGTCTTGAAAGAGGTGCATCTTTTTAAGGGGCTGAGCAGGAAACTCCTGAGAAAACTCCTTATAGACCTCGTTGAGAAAGAATACGAAGCAGGGGAGACCGTTTTTGCGGAGGGGGACGCCGGAAAGGCGCTTTATGTAATCCTGGATGGGTCCGTCAAAATAGTGAAGAAAACCAATTCAGGCGAAAAGGTGCTTGCCACCCTCGGGCAAGGTTCATATTTCGGGGAACTGGCGCTTATCAATCAATCACCTCGATTCGCCTCGGCTATAACCGAAGAAAAGGCCAATTTGCTTATCATGTATAAATCATATTTCGACAACCTGATCAAGGGCAACAGCGCTATCTCCTCGAGGGTTCTGCTTAATCTTGTTTCATCCCTGTCGAATTATGTAGGCAAAAATCATCCAGTTGATGAAGAAGCTGAAGAAGTTGTGTCTCAGACGGACGGATAAATATTCATGCAGGATAGCAGGAAGATTGACAGGGAATTATTGACTGAGATAAAGAGGATGCATCATCAGATGCCGAGATGGGTAGTTCTTATTATCCTCATCGGGGTCTTTGCCGTACTTGCCTATTATACCGCCGGCCTTCTGGTCATACTGCTTATGTCGGGAGTTCTTGCATATATGCTGATCGCTGTCATTAACAAGGTAGAGTCTTACGGTATAAAAAGGAATGTAGCTGTTGTAACCTTATATCTTTCTATGGCTGTTTTTTTTATTGTGGCAGAGATAATACTTGCTCCATGCCTGCAGGATGAGGTAAAGAATTTTTATACAAAACTCCCTGAGTTCTCCAAACAGGTCGAGAACGTTTTTAGCCTGGGTTCAAGCAGCGATATGCAGAATTATCCGCTGGCAGAGGAACTCATAAGAAAAATACTTAATAATGCGATCAGCCCAGGCCAGCT
>JAKAKQ010000027.1 GCA_021813425.1 Nitrospirota bacterium | reverse complement strand
ACAAAGGGACATTAAAATAACTCCCCCTCGCCCCCTCTTAATTTAAGAGGGGGATGGGCCTGCCTGTCCGGCAGGTAGGGGGAGTTACTCAAATAAATCATTGACAATAAAACAGGCATAAGCTATTTTTATTTGTAACAGGGATTCACGTTTTTCGAGGGCTTATTAAAAGTCTCATTATAGAATGAACATTCATTTTTTCTGTCATGCCCGAAGTTCTTTCGCCTCGGCGAATCGACGAGTCGATAATCGGGCATCCAGTCATCGGGATGATATCCGAAAAAGGTTCGGATATCATCTTAAAACTGGTCAAAAAGCGAAATAATGGTGCGTTTGTGAACGAGTTATCTTAAATAAACGCTTTATGAAGATAAATGTATGCCTGATATAGACTATATTGGCGAAACAAGAACTATTGATTTTCTCAAAAAAAAAAGACTGACTATATATTTGCCACTTACAGATAAAGGAATTGATTTCATAGCCGAGAAAGAAAAACATATCTATCAAGTTCAAGTCAAAACGTCAATGTTTCATAGAAACTCTTTTTTTTGGTTTAGATTAGATAAAAAGAAAATGATTTTTTCTGAAAATACCATATATATTTTTGTTTCTTTACCCTTAAGCAGGCATAGGTTTATGGGCAAGGCTGAGAATTATTTTGTAGTTTCATCATTAGAAATAAAAAAATGGCTATCCGAGAAAAAAATTGTAGCAAAAGAAGGATACGATAATATTTTCGACTTATACATTTTCCCCGACCAAGAAAATAAAAAATGGACTTATAAAAACAAAAGGAATCAGCTTGATTGGACAAAGTATTGGAATAATTTTTCCTATTTTAAATAAGCGCGTTCTTCGCCTAACAACGGAGGAAAGGACTTACGTCCGAATCCTTTGGGCTTCTTTTCCACCACAAACATTATGTGATAATTTTGATGCCACTTGAAAAGATATGAAAGACAACGCACTCGCATATTACACTGATAAGAATATTGAAATCCACTATTGGCTTCGTGAAGATATAACTGAGAATAATATCAAAGCTTTATGTTATGTCGATTATGCCATTAATCATTTATTAGCTGTGAAGGGTATTCCCCAATTACTTCATGATATTGCCCTCATTGAAAAACCTGATAACAATGGAAAGGGGAAATATTATAATGCATTAACAGAATTCTTCGGTATATATTTTGTCCACAATGTCTTAAAACTCACTATCTCGGAAGTCCAAAGTAATAGGAACAGAATTCTGTCACCGCATAGGAGAAGAAAAGATACATCCTGCGACATTAAAGCAACAGATTCTCTTCGAGACTATTATTTTGAAATAAAAGATTCGACTTCTCAGATTACATCGTCAGAAATAAAAAATGGAATAGAATACTTTACACCGGTATTTGAAGATGATGCTTTTAGGTGGATATTGGATCAATGCAAAAAAGCTGATCAAAAGGGAGCAAATTATTTGTTATGCAGAGTGCCAGTCTGGAATTATCGTGCAGACGACAAAGACTTTTTTTTCAAGTGGCTCAGCAATGAATTTCAAATTACGGATAGACCTTCAGATAATGAAGTAGTCATAACACTACCTTTTCAGACTTCAAAAAGTTTTGAAGGTATTTATATCATAAAGCCGTATGGGCATATGAAGTTACAATTTAAAAGGGAGATGTTTTGAGGGTGTTGAATTACTTGATTTATTCAAAAAAAAACAAAGGGAGCAGTTTATTTAGAGCATGCCCGAAACTTCATTTAACAACAGGCTTGCGCAACGGCTAAAAGACAAACAAACCCGCTTTATTATTGAATCCCTCGACTCCGGCGATTTTGTTTCGCAAGCATACAACGTCATATGAAATTGTACCCTTTAATATATAGGGGTTGCCATTTTTGACAACCTGACAGTTGAAAAATGATAAAATAATACCAGACACATTTAGCGAAAACAGGAGGTTGAAATGCTGACTGATTTGATTATATCAGACCCTACTATAATGATGGGTAAACCTGTCATTAAAGGAACAAGAATAACCGTTGAACTTATTTTAGAAAAACTGGCCGCAGGCGAAACACTAGAGCAGATTCTTGAAGCGCATCCAAGATTAACACATGAAGGTGTTCAGGCTGCTATTGCCTTTGCTGCCGAGGTTTTAAAGGGAGATATTGTTTATCCGGTAGCTGAGGCAGCAGCGTGAACTTGCTTGCAGACGAAAGTATCGACAAGCAAATTGTTGATGCACTTCGTGAGAAAGGCTACGTCGTAGGTTATGTAGCAGAAATGGATCCGGGAATTTCTGATGACGTCGTGCTTGATCTTGCAAAGAGGGAAGGAGTACTTCTATTGACTGCGGATAAAGATTTTGGTGAATTGGTTTTTCGGCTTCGTCGTCTTTCTTCTGGAGTAGTACTGATAAGGTTAGCCGGATTATCCCCAAGCAAGAAGTCTGAGATTGTTGTTCTATTTATTATGAAGCACTTTAGTGAGTTGATAGAATCTTTTTCAGTCATTACACCAGTCGGCATTCGTATTAGACATCAAAAATTTCAATGAACGTCTCGCGTAACGATAGAATTTCGGTGCGGGCCTGCTTCATTAATGAGATAAAGTTATTTAATTTTTGCTCAGTTTTAAACCCATAGGATAAAATATGAAAAAAGTATTTGAAACGTGCGCGATAGGAACACTCCAATTAAAAAACAGGATACTGCGTTCCGCTACCCATGAGGGCATGGCCAATGAAGATGGGACACCGACAGATGATTTATATAAAACTTATAAGAAAATCGCGGCAGGCGGTGCAGGAGCCATAATCACAGGTTATGTTGGTGTTAAACAAAATGGAAAGACATTCGCAAACATGCGGATGTTTGACAGCGACAAATATGTTGATTCATATAGCGCCATAAATGCCGGGCTAAAAGAACATAAAACGCCGATTATCCTTCAGGTCGCACATGGCGGCAGCAGATCAAATTCGAAAATAACAGGACAGGAAGTTGTCGGACCGAGTTTCAAAAAAAAGAACGAGTATGGCGATATCTGCAGGGAAGCAAGTGAAACAGAGATAGAGGAGATTATAAATGCTTTTGTCGGTGCCATAAGCAATGCTAAGAAGGCAGGGTTTGACGGTGTGCAGATTCACGCTGCTCATGGATACCTTCTCTCGGAATTCATTTCACCGGTCCTTAATAAGAGGTCTGACAAGTGGGGCGGCACTACCGAGAATCGTTTGAGAATCGTTCGAGAAATACTATTGAAAGCGCGTGAAGCAGTGAATAATTATCCACTGCTTATCAAAATCAGCGCTCATGATGAGTTCAAAAATGGATTAAAGCTTGATGAAGCAATCAAAATTGCTGAAATATTGCAAAACAGTTACTGCGATGCAATTGAAGTGTCCTGTGGATATGGAGATTTTTTTTATACTGTTCGCATGCCCCAAATACCTGTTGATGCAATAATAAAATTTGTGCCCCTTTATAGAGAATTATCTCCCTTTAAGAAATATCTGCTTAAAATAATCGCTCCGTTCGTTATGAAGAATTACAAACCTATTCACAATTATAATGTAGACGGGGCTGAACTAATCAGAAGGAATGTCGATATCCCTGTAATTGTAGTAGGCGGCATTCGCAGCTTATCGGATATCACAGAAATCATAACGGAAAAGAATATAGATTTTATATCCATGTCACGGCCGTTTATAATTGAACCCAATATCGTGGAGAAGTTTCAAAAAGGCATACAGGCGGAATCCCGGTGTATTAATTGCGGATATTGTCTTTTTAATGTGGCTGGCAATAAACTGAGATGTTATTATGGCAAAATACCAAAAGAAAAAGACAAACAAGCCTTCGCATAACAGAGAATAAGTGACTGCCGGCCAAACCCTTCGGGCTTCTTTTGCAACGGAAACGTTGTACTCAAACCAAAAGTAAGGCAAGAGGCAAACTTTTCACTGGAGTTTCATAAATAAAAAAGCGATAATATTTTTGCATGACCGGCGCGACAAGAAAGACATTGCATAAGACAAAGATAGCGCTCCTCCTTATCTTTCTGTGCATGGGGTTATGGGGCTGCCCGTATGATTCACTGACTCCCCTTGGTCCTGTGGATGAGGCATTGATAGACCCGGCACTGCCAGGTATATGGTTGTGTTCTTCAGAAGAAGATAAAAATTCATGGCAGTTTCATTTTTATGCCTTCGATGAAAAACAGTATTATGTTACTGCTATTGCAGAGGGTGAGGCCCCTGTACATTTCAGGGCCTATACAACCATAATCAAAGGGAAACCGTTCCTGAACGCACAGGAACTCGAATTTGCAAAACCGGTTGCAAAGAGGACATTCTGGTTTTTGCGTTATTTCGCAGGAAGCGACGGTTCTTTGGTCTTCAAGCACCTCAGAGATAAAGACTTTGGTACTGACGTGCAGGCAGTACGCTCATACATTGAGAAGAACATCGACAGCCCTGATCTCTATGAAGATTACTGCATCTGTAAAAAGAGCATTACTAAGGACAAAGGGAAATCAATTGCAGAACCATAGCCCGGATAATTCATAGATTTTCTCGATCACAGAAAGGACATAGTATTTGAGCGGCTTTATCTGGCCGATATTCCACAACCCCCTTATTCCCCCTTTACTAAGGGGGAATTTCTGATAAATAAAGAGACCAGATACCTCGGAGCGAAGCGAGAATGAGCGAGGATACTATGTCCTTTCGTTATTATTATGGTTTATGAATCATCCGGATTAGCTGCCTATCCTGCCCTTAACCCGAACTGACTTATAAGTTTCAGGTCATCTTCAAAGTCCCTTCCGGATGTCGTCAGATAGTTCCCGACAAGAAGGCCGTCTGCACCCGCGAGAAAGATAAATGAATTGAATTCCCCGAGGGTCTGCATCCTCCCACCGCAGACACGAATCTCCTTATCAGGCAGTATGAACCTGTAGAGCGCAATTATCTTTAACGCTTCAAGAGGATGGAGCGTTTCCTGTGTGCCAAGCCTTGTGCCTTTTATAGGCATAAGAAAATTAACCGGGATTGAATCAGGGTCGATCTCCCTTAATGCAAACGCCATGTCTATCCTGTCTTCCCATTTCTCGCCAAGTCCGAAGAGCCCCCCAGAGCACAGTGAAAGGCCGGTTGATTTTACCTCTCTTATTGTTTTCATCTTATCCTGATATGTGTGCGTGGTACATATCTCAGGGAAAAACCTTTCGGATGTTTCAAGGTTGTGATGGTAACGCTCAAGCCCTGCTTCTTTCAGCTGCAGAAGTTCTTCACCTGACAGAAGCCCGAGTGTTGCGCATGGGAGAAGGCCAAGCGACCTGACACCGGATATCATCTCCGCAATCTTTTCAAGTTCTCTTGAAGATGCTTTCTTGCCGCTTGTTACTATACAGAATCTTTTTGCCCCACCCTGCCTCGCCTCAGATGCTTTTTCAATAACCGTGCTTTTTTCGACAAGGGGAAATGTTTTAATCTCTGCAGAACTTCTGACAGACTGGGCACAGTATAAGCAGTCTTCAGGACACGCACCGGATTTTGCATTTATTATTGCACAAAGGTCGACTCTGTCCCCTCTGAAATGCTCTCTTATCATGTTTGCAGAACAAAACAGGTCAAATATTTCATTGTCAGAGACTGATGAGATAGACAATGCATCCTGTCTTGATATGAGCTCTCCGTCCAGGACTTTTTTCTCGATACTACTTACCATTCGGAATAGTTTTACAGATGAAGGATTAAATGTCAACCTTATGAGGTTAAATGGTTTACGATCTTTTTTTCGAAATTATATAATTCAGCAGTTCTTCCTTTGTGAAAATCCCTTTCGCAACCAAAAGGTCAATGAGTCCTTCCATAACAGCTCTCTGTGACGTCTCTTCACTTTCTTCAGCCAGCTTCCCAGCTTCGGGAGTTTCTCTAACTACTTCCCTGATAATCTCATAGGTCTCAGCAGAAGGCATCGAAGGGCTTGTTTCCTCCTTCAATTTTTCCCTATCTATCCTGAATGTCCTTCCAAGACCAACTTTGCCCTCGTAATGGACTCCGATGGCCCTCATTATGTCAGATTCAAGCGCCAGCAGGGGTTTGACCCTGAGACCGACCTGAAAACCTATATCATCGAGAGTTTTCAGGTCAGTTGGATCAGATATGGCTATCACAAGGGTCTTCCCTTCCAGCCTTAACGGGAAGATGCAGAATTTTTTTGCGATATCAACCTTTACAGTCTCCAGGGCTTCCTCAGAAGGTTTTTCCATTCCCTCAAGTGAAATGCTGGGAAGTCTGAACTGTTTTTCTATAACGGATAGCATTTCCTGTTCGGTAACAAATCCCCTTTTTATGATTATCGACCCAAGTCTCCCACCCCACTCTTCCTGGTAAGAAAGTGCTGATTTTAACTGCGTCTCATCAATATACCCCGCCTCAAGGAGCATTTCTCCGAGTTTCTTCTTTTTATTATTCATTATCAAACTCCGCTAACTTTATTTAACAGCCTCGCTCAGCTAAATTGTTATTATTACTTCGGCAATTAAACACTTGGATGATGTCATTCTGAGCAGAGCGAAGAATCTTGCATTTTCAAGTCATTATGAGATCCTTCACTTCGTTCAGGATGACCATTTTACTTGCCGGGTTAATAATATCTTATCTCAAAGCCCTTTTGTTCACCGGAATATACCTCGAACGTTACGTCTACATCCTGCACATAAGAGCCTGGCGGTCCTTTTTTACATTCCAGGATCGCCTGCTCTATCAGCTCCCTGTTCCCTTCAAAAACAGCCTCGACACGGCCGTCATAGAGATTCCTGACCCAGCCGTTAAGGCCAAACCTTGTTGCAAGGGTTCTTGTAAACGCCCTGTAGAAAACCCCCTGCACCCTCCCCTCTATGAAAAGATGAGCCCTTGCCCTGTCCATAGAGCTTATTATATCAGACCACAATTTATTTTTTATGAAGTATCTGAAACTATTCACCAAGATAGGCATGCCTGACCTTTTCGTTGTTGAGCATCTCTTCGCTTTCACCCTGAATGGTAATAGTCCCGTTTTCGATAACATACCCCCTGTTTGACAGTTTCAGGGCAGCCCTTGCATTCTGTTCGACAAGCAGCACTGTCACACCTTCCCTGTTGATCTCGTGTATGGTCTTAAATATCTTGCTCACCATTATAGGCGAGAGACCAAGTGAAGGTTCATCAAGGAGAAGGATCTTTGGATTAGACATCATCGCCCTTCCTATGGCAAGCATCTGCTGTTCGCCGCCGCTCAGTGTTCCGCCGTATTGTCTGTATCTTTCCTTCAGCACAGGGAACAGCTTATATACCCTTTCGATCAGCAAAGAGAAATTTCCCCTTCCAAGGAATGCACCCATCTCAAGGTTTTCAAGGACTGTCAATCTCGGGAAGATCCTTCTGCCTTCAGGCACCTGGCTTATCCCCATTTTGACGATCCTGTGAGGGGGCATGCCGGTTATATCAACGTTGTCCAGAACAATTCTTCCGGAAGAAGGTTTCAGGATGCCTGATACCGTCATAAGACATGTGGATTTTCCTGCACCGTTGCTTCCTATAAGAGAAACGATCTCTCCATGACTGATTTCTATGTTAATACCTTTCAGCGCTTCAATAGGGCCGTAAAATGGATCGACTTTTTCGAGTTTAAGCATAATGACTTAATGTGTTTCCCTGCCGAGATAAGCCTCTATCACCATTGGATTGTTCTTTATGTCGTAAGGGACTCCCTCGGCTATTTTTACTCCGTGGTCAAGCACTATGATGCGGTCTGATATTCCCATGACCACCTTCATGTCATGCTCAATAAGGATAATCGTCTTGCCGAGTTCCCTGAGATTTTTTATTCTGGCCATCATTTCATCTGTCTCCTGGGGATTCATGCCGGCTGTAGGTTCATCGAGCAATATGAGTGTGGCCTCAGTAGCCAGGGCCCTTGCGATTTCAAGTTTCCTCTGCGCTCCGTATGGGAGGCTTCCTGATATCTTTTCAGCGTATGCCTCGATTCCCAGAAGTTCGAGATACTCAAATGATCTTTCCTTTGCAATCCTCTCTTCTTCTTTAAAATTAGATGAACGGATCACTGCCGATAGAAATCCTGAACGTATCTTTGAATGCTGCGCAACCATTACATTTTCTATCACCGTCATTTCCTTAAAGAGCCTTATATTCTGGAACGTCCTCGATATCCCGAGCAGGTTGATCTTGTCTGCAGAAAGATACGATATCTCTTTTTCAGAAAAGACAACGCTGCCTTTCGTCGGCCTCAGGAAACCTGTAAGACAGTTAAAGAGTGTTGTCTTGCCGGCGCCGTTCGGTCCTATTATGCTGAGGATTATTCCGGACCTTGTATTAAAGGTTATCTCTTCTATGGCCCTGATACCGCCAAAGTGCTTGGAAAGTGCCTTAACTTCCAATAGAGACATTCTTCCCTCCAAACAGTCCCTGCGGCCTGAACACCATAAGCAGTACCATCCCGCAGCCCATCGCAAGCATCCTGTAAGTCTCAACTCCTCTGAGGGCTTCAGGAAGAAATACAAGTATCACAGCGCCTATCACTACCCCTGCTATGCTGCCGAGGCCCCCGAGTATAACCATGCATAATATCAGAACGGATTCCATGAATGAAAAGCTCTCAGGAGATATAAACCTCATCTTTGCCGCAAACAGACAGCCTGCAAGCCCTGCCCAGAAGGACCCGAATGCAAAGGAATACAATTTATACAATGTTGTATTTATTCCCATGGCAGAGGATGCGATCTCGTCTTCTCTAAGAGAGATCCATGCCCTGCCTGTCTTCGAGTCGTGGACCCTCCTGATTACAAACACTGAAATGACCACGAAAATAAGCACAAGATAATAATAATACGAAAGTTTTCCAAGAGATATATTAAATATATACGGCGGCATGATCCCCGATATCCCGTTAGGTCCTTTTGTAAAACTGTCCCAGTTATTAAGAACCAGACGTACTATCTCTCCGAACCCGAGCGTTACCAGTGCAAGATAATCGCCCCTAAGCCTTAATGCAGGGACCGCAAGAAGGAATCCGGAAAGCATTGTCAGCAGGACAGATACAGGCATGGCGCTCCAGAAACCCAGTCCGAGCTTCGTATTTATTAAGGCATAACTGTATGCTCCGATCGCATAAAATGCAACAAACCCGAGGTTAAGCAGTCCTGCGAAACCCACAACAATATTAAGGCCGAGGGCAAGTATGATATAAATACCTGAGTTGATAACAACATCGATAATATAATCTTCAGCAAAAAAAGGCGCTGTCATGAGGGGCACCAGGAGAAGAAAAAAATATCTTTTATCAGACGGGACATAACCTCTGAATGTATCCGCAGGCAGATGTATTTTCTTTATCAAATTCAATGCATATTTTAACAGGGGTATCGCAAAAGTCAGTATAACGAAAAGGAGTATCGCAGCCTTTATGCCCTTAAAAGGAAGGAACAAAAAAGAGAACCAGAGGGCTATGATTACAGGCATAAGATATTTCTTGTGGTTCCAGGTCTTTTCAGGCATATGCTATATTTTCTCTTCCGAAGTTTTGCCTAAAAGCCCCTCAGGTTTCGCCAGCAGGATAGTAATAAGGATGATGAAGGCAAATGCATCCTTGTATTCGATATACTCCCTTAAGATGTAGCTTGCGCCGAGGCTTTCGGCAAGTCCGAGGATAACCCCTCCCAGCATTGCTCCGGGGACACTGCCTATACCTCCAAGGACCGCTGCAGTGAACGCCTTTATTCCGGCGGTATATCCTATGTAGTAATTCACGAGGCCGTAGTACATCGCGACCATAACACCTGCGATAGCTGCCAGACCTGAACCTATTATGAAGGTCGCCGATATTACAGTATCTATGTTTATACCAAGGAGAGATGCCATTGTCTTGTCCTGGGCGACTGCCCGCATCGCTTTCCCGGTCTTTGTCTTTAATATAAAGGCATGGAGCAGCAGCATGATCACTGCCGAAACAAGTATTATAGCCAGCTGCAAATAGGTTATTCTTGTTGAAAGAAAATCAAAGCCAGCATTTCCGAAAATAGATGAAAAGACCTTGTCTGTGGCTCCCTGGGTAAGCATCACATAATTCTGAAGGAAAATGGAAACGCCGATTGCGCTTATGAGGGGACTGAGCCTTGGTGATCTCCTTAAAGGTTTGTACGCTATCTTTTCGATGGTAAAACCATAAGAGGAACAAAAGATAATCGTCAGTATCAAAGTCAGTATTATCGACAATGAAAGACTTTGAGAGGTAAGGCCGATCGCAGTGAAAAACCCAAGCAGTATGATTCCCAGATAGGCGCCGAGCATATAGATCTCACCATGGGCAAAATTAATAAGTTCAAGTATGCCATATACCATTGTGTAGCCAAGCGCAATAAGCGCATACACACTTCCAAGGGTCAGCCCGTTGATCAGCTGCTGCAGAAACATTACGAATATTAACAAAAATTCCGCTTATTTTCAAAGGATCGGGAAACAGGGAGCGGGGTTGTTTTCTTCTATTTGGGTATTACTTTCTTTATCGTATCCTGGACATGACTTTCATAAAAACTTTCGAGCCTTCCTAATATCTCAGGATTCCTATCGATGATGCTTTCAAGCTGCACCCTGCTTACTTCGTAGACCTCGACCGGTCCGTCTGCAATAATAGATGCAGTCCTTGGCCTGCCGGTTAGGAATGCGACTTCACCGCACATATCTCCTTCCTGAAGTATTGCGAGCTCGATCTCTTTCCCCAATAAATGGGCCACGACCTTAGCCTTGCCTGACTTTATAATATACATCGAATCTCCTGAGTCGCCTTCTTCTATGACCTTCTCTTTATCAGAAAATGTCCTTATATTGAATTCAACCAGTATATTCCTGAATTCCTCTTCGGACATATCGGAAAAAAGTTCCGGTATTGTCGAAATCCATTCTCTTTCAGAAAGCGGAATCGCTAATTCTTTCATATCTTCGGGGAGTTCTTCAGAAGATATCGCCGGCATAGTTCCAATCCAGTCCATATCCCCTTGTGGTTCTTCAGGATATACAGGCGCCTGGGGAACAGTTGTCTCAGTCTCTGCACCTGGTTTTTCTGCTGATACTGAAGTTAAATCAGACCAATCCACTTCTTCTGCAGGTCCTTCAGCAGGAATGCCTGGTTCTGTCTCAGGTATTTCCTCTCCTGCAACCGGTTCTTCTGAAGATATAGGACCTAAATCAGACCAATCCACTTCTTCTGCAGGTTTTTCGGCAGCAATGCCATGTTCTATCTCAAACTTTTCTTCTATCTCCTCACCCACTCCTAATCCCTCAGGAGGCTCAGAAGTTAATTCAGACCAATCTGCTTCTCCTGAGGGTCCTTCGAGTATGCCTGGTTCTGTCTCTATCGTCTCTTCCACTGCCCCGGGCACTTCAGTAGTTAACTCAGACCAATCTGCTTCTTCTGAAGGTACTTCAAGTATGCCTGGTTCTGTCCCGGATATTTCCTCACCTGCTCCTGTTCCCTCAGCAGACACAGAAGTTTGCTCCAGCCACTCCATGCCCCCGGCTGGTTCCTCTTCAGGCGCGCTCGGCTCTAACACCAATGTCTCTTCTGCTGCTACGGGTTCTTCGGTAGATACGGAGGTTGTCTCCAGCCATTCCATACCTCCGGCCGGTTTCTCTTCAGAATCGCTCGGCTCCAACACCAATGTCTCTTCTTCCACTCCTTGCTG
>JAKAKQ010000065.1 GCA_021813425.1 Nitrospirota bacterium | reverse complement strand
TCCCCCCTTCCCCCCTTTGTCAAAGGGGGGTGAGGGGGGATTTTATAATCATTTCCATTCATTCCTCTATTCATCCTCTATCCTGAAAAGGGATTCAGGGTCATTCTCGTACCTTACCTCATCAACAGGAAATGCCTTTCCTTTCCCTTTGAAAAGCCTGTCGGGCAGATTAATGACGAGCGCGCCTTCTGTACCGACATTCTTGTATGCATGAACTACACCGGGAGGCACAATAGCGATAAAAGGCTTCCCGTCTTTGTCTATTATCATCTCTTCATTATAAGTGCCGGACCCTTTTCTGTTGTCCCAGAGATAGAGTCTGAAATGGCCGAAAAAACAGAAGTAATCTGTCTGTTCGATATGTTCGTGAGGACCGCGTGCAATACCCGGTTTTGTCATAGAAACGTATGACATTACCGGCCTGAAACCGGTCTCATCATCCCTGAATGTCTCAACAAGCCATCCCCTCTGGTCATTAAAGACATCAAGCTCCTTTATTATTACACCTTCCAGGACTTACACCTCCATAACTGAATCGTCGCCGAGCATAAGCCTCAACGCCTTATGCCTGCTGTTTTTCACAATTTTTACTCTCCTGCCTATCAGGCTTTCTTCCAGTCTCTCTATATCAAGCACTTCGCTTCCGTTCATTATTACAGAATGCTCTATAGATGAGTTTATTATCCTTACATCGTCTCCGATACTGGTATGAGGACCTATGAAAGAATTTTCTATGACTGTATTTTCTCCTATCACGACCGGACCCCTTATAGTGCTTGCCTTTATTATTGAATTTTTGTTCAGCATTACTCTTCCAAGGACTTTGCTCAACTTATCAACGGTCCCCCTGATATTCTTTTTGCCCCATTCATCGAGCACAATAGCGTTGGCAGTAAGGAGGTCGTCCTTTTTGCCGGTATCAAGCCACCATGTTTTAAGCAAAGAACTTTTTACATGATGGCCCATGTAAATCAATTCCTGTATAGCGTCTGTTATCTCGAGTTCCCCCCTTTTTGAAGGACTTATCCTGTCTATCGCCTTGTGAATCCTGAATGAAAAAATATAGACGCCAACAAGCGCAAGGTTCGAGGGAGGATTTTCAGGTTTTTCAATAAGTCTGATTATGCGTCCGTTTCCAGAAACTTCCGCAACACCGAACTGTTTCGGATTTTCGACCTCTTTCAGCAGTATAAGCGCATCGGATTTTTTTTTGATAAAATCTCCCACAAACTTCTTAATGTCTGTGCCGATGAGGTTGTCTCCCAGATACATCACAAAAGGCGAGTTCTTCAGGAACCCTCTTGCCGCTTTCACCGCATGGGCAAGACCGGCAGGGGCATCCTGAGGTATATATGTTATTTTTGCATCCCATTGTTTCCCGTTTCCGACAGCCTCTTTTATCTCCTCACCGGTTTCAGGAGAAATTATTATGCCGATATCCTTTATGCCTGCATTAACGATATTGTCAATACAGTAAAAAAGGATCGGCCTGTTTGCAACGGGAACAAGTTGTTTTGCGCCTGAATATGTAAGGGGCCTCAGCCGTGTCCCCTTACCGCCGCTTAATATCAGAGCCTTCATGCGTTTTATGATAGCCAAAAGAACATATAGAATTCAAATATTAAATCTTTAATGCAATCCTGTTTCTACTGCCGGACTCTGGGTGGTATATAGACAGGCTTCTTTTGAGGAGGGATATACGGGACTTCCTCAACGATATCCCCTCCGTTATCTTCCATGTTATTCTGTGGGACCTGCGGCTGATATAAGGGCTGATCAGGCTGTTGCACAGGTGCGGTACGGGAAACAGTCGGCCTTTGAGGAACTGGCCTACCCTGCGTAACAGGAGGCACATCTGCCGGTGCAGATCTCTGAAATTGCGGCCTGATAGGCGCCTGTGTTTTAGAGGCAGCTGGTACTGCAGGCGTCCCTCCGTAAATCTCTATCTTGCTTAGCATCCCTTTTGTATCGTAATGGATCAGATAATTCTTTTCCTTTATCAATGCCAGCAGCCTTATTATGCCCCTTTCCAGGTCTATATCACTAAACTTTGTCGTCAACCTCCTGCCTGAAACATCGCTGCTGATATCGACCTTGAACTCTGATTTCTGCGCAATGTAATTCATGACACTGCCGAATTCTGCGTTAACAAGTTCAACACTCAGCAGATTATTTTTGACCTCAACTTTAGACACCTGCCTGATTGCTTCCGTATCAGGCTGTTCTCCGTTTATTCCGGTTTCAGGCTTGATTTGCTGTTCAGGCAACTGGGAAAACGATGATTCAGCTGTCACAAAATTAATCAGGACAAGGGATAACCCCGAAAACAGCCATTTATGCATTCTTTTCGTTTTTCTGGGCCAGCCGTTCAGCAATTATCTTCTGCGCAAGATGAGAAGGAACTTCTTCATAATGAGAAAATTCCATGGAATAAAGCCCTCTTCCGGACGTCAGACTGTGAAGCTGGTTTGCGTATGTAAGCATTTCGGCCATTGGGACAAGCGCTGTTATCTTCTGATTGCCGCCTGCCTGTGGCTCCACTCCCTGAACTTTCCCTCTTTTGGAGTTCAGGTCGCCTATCACTGCACCGAGTGACTCATCAGGGGTTGTCACCTCTGCCTTCATTACCGGTTCAAGCAGGATAGGTTTTGCTTCCTGCACGGCCTTTTTTATAGCCATAGACCCTGCTATCTTAAAGGCCATTTCAGATGAATCAACAGTATGATACGATCCGTCAAAGAGGGTAACCCTCAGATCGACAATCGGATAACTTGCTATCACGCCTTCATGCATAGCATCAACTATTCCTTTTTCTACCGCCGGTATGTATTGCCTTGGGATGGCGCCCCCGACTATCTTGTCGACAAACTCAAAGCCGCTTCCTCTCTGTAATGGTTCGACCTTGATATGACAATCGCCATACTGCCCTTTTCCACCGGATTGTTTTTTGTATTTACCCTGTACACTGGTCAAAGCCTTTATCGTCTCCCTGTAAGGTATCTTCGGGGTCTTCATCTCCACCTCGACGCCGAATCTCCTCTTTAAACGTTCGAGCGCAACTTCTATATGGACCTGTCCCATACCCGAGATCAGCATCTCCTTTGTCTCCTCATCCCTGCTGAACCTAAGGGTGGGATCTTCCTCCAGCACCCTGTGAAGGCTGGCGCTCACTTTCTCTTCATCGCCCTTGCTTTTCGGGGCTATCGCATATGATATTATCGGGTCTGCAAACTTGACCTTATCAAATATTATTGGTTTGGATTCATCCGAAATCGTATCCCCTGTATTGGTCCCTTTAAGCTTTGCCACAACTCCTATCTCGCCTGCGCCCAGTGATTGTGCAGGGACCTGTTTTTTCCCGAGAAGATAGAACAACTGCCCTATGCGTTCCTTCGAATCTGAAGTGGAATTAAATACAGTCGAATCTGCCTTTAACGTCCCAGAATACACCCTGAAGAGAGAAAGCTTTCCGGCATAAGGGTCAGCGATTGTCTTAAAGACATATGCAGAAAGCGGTTCGTTCTCATCAGGTTTTCTCTCAACTTCCTTGCCATCTTTAGGGTTCTTACCCCTGACCGGTGATATGGCCGACATCTCAGACGGTGAAGGCAGACAAAGGAGTATTGAATCAAGCAGACTTGAAATGCCCACATTCCTGAGAGCAGAACCGCATGTTACAGGTATGAACTTCCTTGTAAGAGATCCTTCCTTTATCCCTTTGACTATCTCTTCGCCGGTAAGCTCGCCGCCCTCAAGATATTTCTCAAGGAGCGCATCATCTGATTCAGCTATCTTTTCGATCAGTTTTTTCCTGTACTTGTCCGCCTCATCCTTCATATCTCCGGGTATTTCATACTCTTCAATTTTGCCCCCGGTTGACCTGTATGCCTTCATCTTCACAATATCAATCACTCCCGAGAAATTTTCACCAGTGCCTACAGGGATCTGCAGGGGCACTGCCTCAGTTTCGAATGATTTCTCCATCTCGCTTACAGCCATTTCAAAATTCGCGGTTTCCTTGTCCATCTTGTTTATGAAAATGATCCTGGGTATTTCGTATTCACATGCATATTTCCAGACCTTCTCGGTCTCGGCCTTTACGCCTGAGAGGGCGCTGACAATAACTACAGCACCATCAACTACCCTGAGGCACCCTTTTGTGTCCTCAATAAAGTTAATGAAGCCCGGGGTGTCAATAAGATTAATCCTGTGTTTGTCCCAGTTGCAGAATGCCAGAGATGATGTAATGGTGATCTTCCTGTCAATCTCTTCAGGCTCATAGTCTGTAACTGTTGTTCCGTCCTGGACATTTCCAAGCCTGTCGGTCATGCCGGAATTAAAAAGAAGCGCCTCTACAAGCGAGGTCTTTCCGGCTCCGCCATGCGCTATTACTGCAACATTTCTGATCTTGGATACCTCAAAATTTACCATTTAATCCCCCTATATTTATTTATTATCCGAGTATCTCTTCAATTACTGCTTGTGACTCTGTCTTTTTGCTCGAGGCACTTATCCAGACCTTGACAATGAGAAACGATATTACAAGAAAACCGAATCCAAAAATAGCCGACAGGATATCCGAATCAGTGTTCATAAAAACCCTGCTCATCAACTCCTTGCCAAAAACAGCGCCTATAACCAGTGAAAGAGCCGGCAGGCCATAGACGAGCATCGATCCTTTCATATAGGCATATGATTTTATCTCAACCCTGACCTTCTGTCCCACTTTTGCGCCTGCTTGATTTAAGGCCTCTATCTCTATAGACTGTTCCTCTATCTTACAGGTTCCCGCAGTACACCCCTCACATGCACTTTTTTTGGGGACATTGACTGTGGCGATTATACCATTTATACTCTTAACTATCCCTATTTCCTCAATCATAAATATGATTTTAACATACAGGGTTTCAAAAAATCTTTACCTGTGATTTATTCGGAATTGATATGCGACAAATTTATTGGCAAAGCATTTGCAATAAATATTCCCCCTTTGGCAAAGGGGGATGTAGGGGGATTTTATGGTAGTAATTTTTTCCTTAAAATCTCCTCTTGCCCCTCTTTTCCAAAGAGGGGTTCCTAAAATACCAATTTTCCTGTTGCATACCCGGTTAAAATACGAAAATGCCTGATTTTCTTTATATACATATACCTTTCTGTATAAGAAAATGCCTGTACTGTGATTTTCTTTCAGTCCCATATAATAAATCCCTGGCAGATGCCTATATCAGTGCATTATGCAGGGAACTGCACCTTAAAAATCATCTTGTATTGAGATTACAGACAATATTTGTAGGTGGGGGGACACCCTCACTGCTCTCAGAAGATTGTCTAAACCAGCTATTTAAATGCCTGAGAACGAACTTTATCTTTTCAGATAATATCGAGATAACTGTCGAGGCAAATCCTGCTACATTAAGCAGATCCAAAATAGATCTATTGCTTTCAAACGGGGTTAACAGGCTGAGCATAGGAGTTCAATCCTTTAATGACACTGAACTGAAGGCACTCGGCAGGATACATTCTTCGAGGGAAGCTTTTGATTCAATCGATCTGATATTAAAAACAGGACTGAAGAATATATCTCTCGACTTAATGTACGGCATCCCTGGTCAGACAATGAAAACCTGGCAGGAATCATCTTCAAAAGCAGTCGGGTTATCACCTTCCCATATTTCTGCCTATGAACTTACCCCTGAAAAGGGAACGCAATTATATGAATTGATAAACACAAGCAAAAAAAATCCCCCCATCCCCCCTTTATCAAAGGGGGGTGAGGGGGGATTTTCAGACAAAATCATTATGCCTGATGAAGGGCTGGCCCTTTCTATGTATGACCATGCTATCGATTATTTTTCTTCCTGCGGTTATGAACATTATGAGATATCCAATTTTGCATTGCCAGGATTCAGATGCAGGCATAACCTTAATTACTGGGACAGGGGACAGTATATCGGTGCTGGCGCAGGGGCCCATTCCTTTATAAACGGGGCCCGTTCAAAAAACACCGAGGATATTAATAAATATATCGAAATCTTAAACTATGGCACAATCCCTGAGGTTGAATCATCTATAGTCACATCAGAGGAAGCTCTCAAGGAATTTATATTCCTTGGCCTGAGAAAGACAGGGGGGATAAGTATCGCTGAGTCTGAAAATTCTGGGCTCGATATTATCGAAGCCTGCAAAGAATTGATCGATGAAGGATTTTTTGAGGTTCAGGGAGATTTTTTGAGACTTTCAAGAAAAGGGCTGCCTGTATCGAATGCGATTATAGTAAAGCTGTTTGAGAGATTAGGGTTTTGATTTTTCAGCCGTAACTTTTATATAACTTAAAGATAATTTATCCGTAAAGTTTTTTGAGCAGCCAGGCCATGTTCTGGCCGAGGTCTCTGAAGGTCGCAATGCCTTCTTCGTCCTTTAAGACCTCTCCGGGGTTTTTCCCGAACCCTATGTTCCAGTAGCTCGAACCCGGAATAATCATATGTCCTATACCGAAAAAGAAATTTATGCTCGAGTAAACATGAGTAGCCCCTGCCCTTCTTGCAGCAACAACAGCAGCCCCGACCTTTCTCTTAAAAAGATTCCCGTTAGCCCTTGATACAAGGCCGGCCCTGTCAATTAGCGCCTTCACCTCTGTAGAGACATTGCTGAAATATGTAGGTGAACCTATAATGATGCCTTCTGACTCTATCATCTTTTGAATGAATTTATTGAGGTCATCTTTCTGTATGCACTTCATATTCTTATTTTCAAAACATTTGTAGCAGGCCCTGCATCCCTTAATATTGGCGCCGCCGAGCTGAATAAGCTCGGTCTCTATCCCTTCCTTGCGGAGCTCTTCGAACACTGTCTGGATACAGTGATACGTATTCCCCTCTTTCCTCGGACTTCCGTTAAAGGCTATAACTTTCATGATCGATCTCCTTAAGCTCGATAATTAGTGTCTGTTGCAGGAGCTGTTATTTGTCTTCCTGAACCCTTCGCTTTTTGTCATTCTGAAGGAGTGAAGCGACTGAAGAATCTCGCTCAGGACAGGCTCAGTGAAGGGTCTCGCAACTCGTTGAGTTCATGAGATTCTTCGCGGAGTTTATCCTGAGCACAAGATGAGATTCTTCGCTGCGCTCAGAATGACAGGCGAAGGGCTCAGAATGACATTTAGTGTTTTCAGTGTTATCCGCAACAGAAACTAAATAACTGTTGCCTGTTACTTAATGAGAATGGTTTGCCGCAACTCCTGAATTTAATTTGAAAAGGTTTTTTTTGATCGCGGCCCTGTAATTTTCATTTTTTTCGGGGCGGCGGCACCGGATATATTTATCCAGAGATCCCATCTCTTTAAGCCTTTTCCGGACTACATTCTTATAAAAAACAGGGGTGCTCTGGATCAGGGCATCAGCGCTGTCAAAAATGAAGGCGCTTTTCTTTTTTATCTTATCGATCCCCTCATATTCATAAGCCTCTTTAAATTCACTGTAAAGATAAGGAAGCTTTTCAGGATAATTATGTGCTGACAACTGGCCGATAAGGTCCGCTGAACCAAGTGCATATCCGCATATCTTTTCCTCGTCGGATGAAAAGTCCATAATCCTTTCGACCATGCCGGTACAGAGTATCATATTGCAGACCGCTGTTATGTCATCCTCCATGAATGCCCTTGAAAAAAGATATTCCTCTGCAAATATAATGCTCCTTCCTATATGGGTGAATGTATATTTTCCTCCTGTGCCATCGTTATCTCCTACCTTTTTAATATAGCCTGTGTCATGCAGCAGGACCGCTATGACGCCAAGTTCAAAAAACTTAAAGGAAATCCATGGCGTTTTCCCGGCCTTATTCCATCCGTCAATTATCCGTACAAACGGGTTAATGACCTGGATTGTATGCTCGAGATTATGGTAAAGCGTATCACACTTCTGATAACCATCAAACTTACCCGAGAAAAGTCTGACAACATCATTTTTTACAGATTCTACTCTCTCTATATTTTCAGCATTGTAATTGGATTTTGCGATCTTTCTTGTCCTGCTTAGAATGTCATTCTTGTTGCTGTCCATTAAATTGCCTTTTTATATCTTATAATGTCAATTTATAATTATAAGATAATATCATATTATTTTTTTAGATTACAATACCCTAATATTTAATATTTTTTATTAAAATCCAGGATGTTTTCTTTCTTTGGCCTTGCATTTTCCATGAATTTATATTACCTTCATCATATCAGAAAAATCATACTGAAAATCTTTATATTTTAATAATAACAAAATATCAATATGCAGGACAAGATCGGTGAAATACTACTAAAGCTCGGATATATAAAAGAATCCGATGTTGACAAGGCGCTCGAGATCCAGCGTGCCTGCGGAGGCAGGAGAAAACTCGGCGAGATACTCTCTGAGTTCATCCTCAAGGAAGAGCAACTCCTTCATGCCCTTTCCATGCAGAAGGGCGGTTACTCAATGGATGCAGGCCTTGCTATCGTCAGCCAGATCCTGAGGCACAGGCTCCAGCAGGCTGATATCATACGCATTTTAAAAAGCATAAACGCAAGGGGGCATGAAGAATTCCTTGAAAAGATCGCCGAAATCCTGGACAAACTCGCTTCATTTATTGAAATATCATGCCGCTTATATGAAACTATCTCTCTTGATACCCTCTTGCAGCAGATGATGGAAATCACAACTGAATCATTGAATGCGGACCGCAGCACCCTTTTCCTTAACGACAGGGAGACAGGTGAGCTTTTTTCGAGGATCACGCAGGGTGAACTGACAAGAGAAATCAGATTCCCCAATCATATGGGGATAGCAGGGGTCGTCTTTACCAGCGGTCAACCTATCATTATACACGATGCCTATGCGGATCCAAGGTTTAATAAAGAGATAGACAGACAGACCGGATACAGGACCAATAATATTTTATGCGCACCCATAAAAGACAGGAACAATGAGATCATCGGGGCTATCCAGCTTCTCAATAAAAAGGAAGGCGATTTTACTTCAGATGATCTCACCATGCTTGAGGCCATAACATCACAGGCATCAGCAGCATTGTTGAATGCAAGGTTATTCGAAGAGATCCAGAAGGCAAAAGAGGAGGAGACCCAGCTCCTGGAGGTCACAACCGCAATTTCGACTGAACTTAAGCTTGAACCATTACTCATCAAGATCATGGAAACAACCACAGACATCCTTGACGCTGACAGGAGCACTCTGTTCCTTCATGATGAAAAGACAGGCGAGCTGTGGTCTCTGATAGCACAGGGAGCAGAAAGCAGACAGATACGCTTCCCGAGCAACCTCGGCATAGCCGGCACAGTCTTTACATCAGGTGAGACTATAAACATCCCTGATGCATATGCAGACCCGAGGTTCAATCCCGAGATAGATAAGAAGACCGGTTATCACACCCATTCCATCCTCTGCATGCCTATTGTCAATAAAGAGGGAAAGATAATCGGTGTTACCCAGGTCCTCAATAAAAAAGGAGGGCCATTTACAAACATAGACGAAAAACGTCTTAAGGCCTTCTCAGCACAGGCCTCTATCGCACTTGAGAATGCAAAACTATTCGATGATGTATTGAACATGAAAAATTACAATGAGAGCATACTTGAAAGCATGAGCAATGGGGTAATTACGCTTGATGCAGACAATAAAATAGTGAAATGCAATTCCGCTTCCTTACGTATTTTAAATACAAATATCGAGAGCATGGCCAGTCTCACCGCAGATGAGTATTTTTCAGGCAAAAACAGGTGGATAACAGACAGCATTAAACACGTCCTGGAGACAGGACATTCAGACCTTTCAATGGATACAGAGTTCTTTTTACACAACGGACAATGCATATCAGTAAACCTTACTGTTGTTCCTATGAGAAATGTTAAAAACGAGCCTATAGGCGCAATGATAGTGTTCGAAGACATTACTACAGAAAAACGTATCAAGGGCACAATGGCGCGCTATATGACAAAAGAGGTCGCCGATAAATTACTTGAAAGCGGTGAGGCTGCACTCGGAGGACAGATACAGGAGGCTACTGTATTTTTCTCCGACATACGGAGTTTTACAACAATCTCTGAAAAGATAGGCGCCCAGCAGACCGTCTCGATGCTGAATGAATATTTTACCTTGATGGTCGATATTGTCTTCCGTTACAGCGGTATCCTCGATAAATATATCGGTGATGCGATCCTTGCTGTATTCGGCATCCCTTTCAGCAGCGGAGAGGATGCCGACAACTCCATCAGGGCAGCAATCGACATGATGAAGGCATTAAATGAATACAACAACAGAAGGCTTGAAGAAAAGCAGGACCCGATAAAAATTGGGATCGGGATAAACACTGCGGAGATTCTTGCCGGGAATATCGGCTCTTTAAAAAGGATGGATTATACTGTCATAGGTGACGGGGTCAATCTTGCGTCACGCCTTGAAAGCGCGAATAAATACTACGGGACCAGAATTTTAGTAAGTGAATTCACTTTTCATAAACTGAAAAATAATTATTTAACCAGGGAGATAGATCGCATTAAGGTCAAAGGGAAGATCAAGCCTGTTGCCATCTACGAGATACTCGATTTTCATGACACAAAATCCTTTCCACATTTATCCGAAGTTGTTGAAATCTACAGGCAGGGGTTGGAGTCTTATCGCAAAAGAAAATGGCAGGACAGCATTAATAAATTCAAAGAGGCTTTGTCTCTAAATGAAGATGACTGTCCCTCCCGTATCTATCTTGAACGCTGTCAGTATTTTATGGAGAACGACCCGGGAGAGAACTGGGACGGCGTATGGGTCATGAAGGAGAAGTAATCCGTCAAAAATGTTATAATAAATCAAACCCGGGGGCGAATGGGCTCGACGGGGGTTATGAGGCTCATGTGGCATGTCGTGGCTCCATCACCACGTAAAAAGATGGAAACACACACAAACGCCAATAACGAACTGGCACTTGCTGCTTAATTAAAGCAGCTCGCTACTTCAGGATCGCCTGTGTTCTGGAGATAGCGACGATCAGCAGGCTGCCAAACGGAAGGGCTTCCGAACCGTTTGAAAGACTAAGGGAGATTGGGTTTCAGAAAGCCTGATTGCCGGCGCTCTGAAATCTGAAATTTAAAAGACAGTCTAAACATGTAGAAGCATGAGAGTAGTGCCTTCGGACGCGGGTTCGATTCCCGCCGCCTCCACCATATTTGTTGTTTTAATTCCATTGGTTATAGCTTCTGACTTCATAAGTAACATTAGGTTAAGATATTGTCTGTATCATATGGAGAAAGGCGGAATGCTTCATAAACACAATAAATCGACATGTTAATTGAAACTGCACTCCTTATTCTGATTATTATTCCTCTCAAGAGCACGCTTAGACTTCTCCTTTTCGAGGATTGAAAGCTTTTTTTATAAGGAGTCGTTATTATGTTTATTCCTCATCCCGCCTTTCTCCGGCAGTCTAATCAACTTTATATGCGGCCTTTAATTTAGGGGGTTTCTTGTGCCAATAGCTCTTGTTACAGGGGCATCAAGGGGTCTGGGAAAACAGATAACCTACTCTCTTGCCAAAAGAAGATACTGCGTTATAGTAAACCATCTTTCATCTGAAAAAGAGGCCTTGAAAATCGTTAACGACATAGGTAACGATTCTGTTGCCCTAAAGGCTGACGTCAGGGACACAAAACAGGTTAAAGGGATGGCCAAACAGATTGAGGAAAAATTTGGGAGGCTTGATGTGATCATTAATAACGCAGGGACAGCAAAAGACAACCTGCTTCTGAAGCAGACCGAACAGGAATGGGATGAAACAATCAGCACAAATCTAAAGGGCTGTTTCAATATTATTCGAATATTGGGGCCTGTTAT